>DATHUM010000158.1:0-2811 GCA_035462225.1 Jiangellaceae bacterium
AACAAGTCTGAACTCTCCGCTGCCTCACACGCCATACCGCAAATTCGTTCGATGAGGTCGTGCATCCAGTAGAACGTTGGTGGCCTTCGCTCGCTTGCGGCCCGGCGCGCCGCTCGCGTACTCGTGACCCATTGATGAAGCGCATCCGCGACGAGGACCGAGCCGTCCGAGAACTCGACCTGGTAGCAAGGCCGCCCCTCCATCACGTCGGTCGCCGCAACCACTCTGGTCGGCTTACCGTCGGCGCCGATCAGCTGGTCGCCGACCTTGACCTCGCCCATCGTCGTCCAACCGGTTGGCGTCGGAAGTGGGGTGTCCAACGCAAGCGCTTTGCCAACCGCGGGTCTGGCGGCAATGACGATCATCTGACCGGGGTGTAAGCCGTTCGTGAGCGCATCCAGATCGACGAATCCGGTCGGCACACCGACCATCTGGCCGCCCCGCGAGCCGATCGCCTCGATCTCGTCGAGCGTGCCTTCCATGATCTCGGACAGCGGCAGGTAATCTTCTGAGGCCCGCCGCTCGGTAACCGAATAGACCTCGGCCTGAGCGGCGTCGACGATGTCGTCGGCCTCTCCGTCGCCGTTGTATCCCATCTGGACGATGCGAGTGCCGGCTTCGACCAGGCGGCGCAGGATTGCCCGCTCGCGAACGATGTCGGCGTAGAAGCCGGCATTGGCGGCCGTCGGGACGTAATTGACCAGAGTGTGCAGGTAGGGCGCGCCGCCGACCCGACCCAGCTCGTTGTTCTTCTGCAACTGGTCGGCGACGGTGAGGGGATCGGCCGGTTCGCCCCTGCCGTACAGGTCGAGGATCGCCTCGTAAATCGTCTCGTGAGCGGGGCGATAGAAGTCGTGGCCGCGCAACACCTCGACGACATCGGCGATCGCATCCTTGGACAGCAGCATTCCGCCAAGGACGGCCTGCTCGGCCGCGACATCCTGCGGAGGGGTCCGATCGTAGCCAGGCGGTGGCGCCTGATCGTCACTGCGATTGGGCAACTCGGTCACGCTCATGGCTGAGAATCACCCCCCGACGGCCGTTCCATACATCCGTTCTAGCAGACGGGCCCGACACCATCTCGGCCACGCGCGTGACTTTCACCTTCTTCCGGGAAGATACGGGGAGCGAGAGCGGCCCCCAAACAGATCATCAACAGGGGTGTGGACACCCCGCCACCGGCCGGTGGACAGCAATCCCCAGCCTGTGGACAAGTCTGGGGACAAGCGGTGCACACGTGGGCCCGCCGTGTCGATCGGCGCGTACTCCAACTGCCCGGACGGGCATCCACGGGCTGTGGACGAAAACTAGGCGGGAGGCATCTCAACATACGAGACGGCGTGGCCAGGCGCAGTAGTCACTCCTACTGTCGGTGCTGTCATGCGTTTGCCCCGAGCTGCGGCCTTGCGTAAGCACGATGCCGACCGCGAGATTCTGCGGCTCGCGCTACCTGCTCTGGGTGCACTCGTCGCGGAGCCGCTGTTCCTGCTGGCGGATACGGCGATAGTCGGGCGACTGGGCACGCCTGAGCTCGCCGGTCTTGGAATCGCGGCCACCGTACTTGCCACGTTCGTCAATCTCTCGATCTTCCTCGCCTACGGTACGACGGCCGCTGTAGCCCGGATGCTGGGCGCGGGAGACCTCCGCGGCGCACTGCGCCAGGGCGTCGACGGATGCTGGCTCGCGCTTCTCATCGGCACCGGATCGCTTGTTATCGGCCTGCCGCTCACATCGCGGATCGTGTCGCTGTTCAGACCCCCGCCTGACGTCGCGGGCCATGCCGAGACGTACCTCCGAATAAGCCTCCTCGGCATTCCGGCCATGTTGCTCGTGCTCGCCGCCACCGGCGTGCTGCGAGGCCTCCAGAACACCCGGACCCCGCTGCTCGTCGCTGCCACCGGAGCCGCCGTAAACGTGCCGCTCAACGTCGTGCTCGTCCACGGCGCCGGACTCGGCGTCGCCGGCTCGGCCATCGGTACCGTCGCCATCCAGTTCGTGATGGCGGCGGTATTCGCTGTCATCGTGCGCGCCGGTGCCCGCCGGCACGGCACCTCGCTACGCCCCCGCTGGTCGGGCATACGCCGCTCGTTCGGTGCCGGGATCCCGCTGCTCATCAGGACACTTGCCATGCGGGTCGCCTTCGTCGTCAGCACGGTCGTCGCCACGGCTCTCGGCACGGCTCCCCTCGCGGCTCACCAGATCGTCTTCAACACGTGGCTGCTGCTCGCACTCGTCCTCGACGCGGTCGCGATCGCCGCCCAGGCGCTCGTCGGTCGATCCCTCGGAGCCGGCGACGTCGGCAATGCCCGCTCCATCACCCGCCGGATGGTCCAGTGGGGCGTCATCGCGGGCATCGTGCTCGGCCTGCTCCTGCTCGTAGGCGGATCGGCCTACGCACAGCTGTTCACCTCCGACCAAGAAGTGCGAACCCTCGTGGTCAGCGCACTGGTGGTGGCAGCCGTCCTGCAACCGATCGCCGGATGGGTCTTCGTGCTGGACGGGGTCCTCATCGGAGCCGGTGACGGCAGGTATCTGGCCTGGGCATCGGCGCTGAGCGTCGCGGTCTTCCTGCCGGTAGCGTGGGCCGTGCCGGCGCTCGACCTGTCGCCGCAGGCAGGACTGGTGGGGCTGTGGCTCGCCATCGGACTGTGGACGCTAATACGCGTGATCACCCTTGCCGTCCGTGAGCGTGGCGGCGGATGGCTGGTGACCGGCGCGACCCGCTAGCTGCTCGAGCACGTTCGGCCGGCGGGTGGGTGCCGCGCGCGGAGCGTGCGGATGGGGGCGACCGCACGGGTCGGGTCCGCCTGA
>DATHUM010000159.1:0-6101 GCA_035462225.1 Jiangellaceae bacterium
CCGGCGGGGCCGGCGGGGCCCCCCGCTGCGACGGAGATCGTTCGGCCGACCGGGCCGCCGACGCGGGTCGACTACGCCCCTGCTTCACAGCCGGCCCGCCAGGCACCGCCGCCGGCCGTTCGGTACCCGGAGCCAAGAGCGCAAACGGGCGGCCGCCCGCCGGCCGGGCAGTACCAACAGCGCTCTGCGCCTCATGCCGGTGCCGCGCCCTACTGGGTCGGTCCGAACGGCATGGCCGCACCATTGCGTACCTGGCCGGCGAGGCTGGCCGTAGCGGCGGGCTGGTTCGCGCTGTTGATCCTGTTCGCCATGGAGCCTCCGCTCGGTGTGGCGGTGCTCTTCGTGCTGATGGTGCTCGCCCGCACCACCTGGCGGGTGCGGCGCAGCCTGTACGAGCGTCGGATCGCTCGCGGCCACCAGCCTTCTGACCATTGGGTGATGGCGGCCGGCGCGCCATGGCATCTTCTGGTCACGTCAGTGCAGTCGGCATTCCACCTGGCCTGGATTGTGCTCGCGGCGTACCTCACCGGCGCCGTGGTGAGTCTTGGTGAGCGACCCGGACCCCGCCTGCCTTACCTCCTCGGCGCCGCGGTCGCGTTGTTTCTTGCCTGGTTCGGCCCTGGGACGCCGCGTATTCGTCACGGAGTCCGTGCCCTGACCGCTCCACTCGACCGCAGCGCCCGTGCGGCATGGATCGCATTCGGGCTGCTCGCGGCGCTGAGTTGGATACTTCTGCTGATATGGGACGGAATCGGCAGCGGCTGGCCGTTGCTGGACGGATTGCGAGATTTGGTCAACGACCTGGTTGACTTGGCCCGGCCATGACGATTCGTAGGGCACGACAACGTGCCCTAGCATGCCGCTCGGCACTTTCACTCGCAGCCGGAGGGACTCGTGAGAATTCGCCTGTCGCCCCGCGATACCGTCTTCTTCGACCTGTTCGCCGCCTCCGCCGGCAATCTTCGGGACGGCGTCCGCGTTCTCGCGGAGGCCTTGCCTGTGGAGGCCGACCGGGCTGAACTCGCCCGGCGCCTCAAGGCCATTGAGCACCAGGGCGATGACCACACCCACGAAATCGTGCGGCGGGTCAACTCGACCTTCGTGACACCGTTCGACCGGGAGGACATCTACCGACTCGCGTCCAGCCTCGACGACGTCCTGGACGACGTCGAGGAGGCACTCGATCTGATCGTCCTCTACCGGCTCGGCGAGCTTCCCGCCGATGTGGCGGACATGGTCGACATCCTCGACCGGGCGGCCGAGATCACCGCCGAAGCGATGCCCCGGTTGCGGACGATGAGCGAACTCAGCGACTTCTGGATCGAGGTCAACCGACTGGAAAACGAGGCGGATCAGACCTACCGGCGCTTACTGACCCGGATCTTCTCGGGAGAGTACGATCCGCTGACCGTGCACAAGCTCAAGGATGTCGCCGACTCTCTCGAGTCCGCTGTCGACATGCTCGAGCATGTCGCGAACACCGTAGAGCAGATAGCGCTCAAGGAGTCGTAGGGCCTTGGAGCTCGCACTCATCGTCGCGGTCATCTTGATCGCGCTTTCTTTCGACTACACGAACGGCTTCCACGACGCCGCAAACGCGATCGCGACTTCGGTCTCGACGCGGGCGCTGACGCCGAGAGCGGCGTTGATCATGGCAGCGTTGATGAACCTGCTCGGGGCGTTCCTCGGAACGGGTGTCGCCCAAACCGTGGGAAGCGGGATCGTGCAGTTGCCCGAGGCGACAGGGAGCCTCGTGGTCGTAGCGGCGGCGGTGCTGGGAGCCATCACCTGGAACTTGATCACCTGGTGGTTCGGCTTGCCGTCGTCGTCGTCGCATGCCCTGATCGGTGGACTGGTCGGTGCCACGCTGGCCGCCGCCGGCACCGTGCTGTGGCTAGGGATTCTGGAGAAGGTCATCCTGCCGATGATCATTTCTCCGGTCGTGGGATTCTTGCTCGCCTACCTGCTGATGACGGCGATCCTGTGGGTCTTCCGGCGTGGCCATCCTGGGCGGCTGAACCGGCGCTTCCGGATCGCCCAGTCCTTCAGCGCGGCCGCCATGGCGCTCGGCCACGGACTGCAAGATGCCCAGAAGACGATGGGTGTGATTACGCTGGCGTTGGTCGTCGGTGGTTACCAGACCGGGTTCGAAGTCCAGTGGTGGGTCATCGTGGCAGCCGCCGGTGCGCTGGCGGCGGGTACGTACGCCGGCGGCTGGCGAATCATGCGCACGCTGGGCAGGCGGATCGTGCATCTGGATCCACCGCGAGGGTTCGGTGCGGAAACGACGGCGGCGAGCGTCCTCTACACGACAGCGTTCGTCTTCCACGCACCGATTTCGACGACACACACGATCACTTCGGCAGTCATGGGTGTGGGGGCGACGAGGCGGTTGTCGGCGGTGCGCTGGGGCGTGGCCGGCAACATCATCGCGGCGTGGATCATGACCCTGCCGATGGCCGGGCTGGCCGCCGCGATCCTCTACTGGATTCTCAGCGCGATTCCGGGGCTCTCCTCGCTCTGACCCGGCGCCAACTCGCCTACACCGTGTGCGTCTCGATCGAAACGACGACCTCGTCGCGGTGGTGAAGCACGTGGAATCCACCCGGTGGAAGCTCCTCATCGGGGACGGGAACCAGCGTACGGCCGCTGGCCTCGGCGAGCAGGTCGGGCAACACCGGTCGGTGCGAGCAGACCAGCGCCGGTACGCCTTCAGCCAGTAACCTCCGCACGAGCGGAACGGCGGAGCCTTCGTCATGGCCGGCTTCAGACAGCCCCGGGTCGACCTCGATGATCGAGCCGCAACGATCCGCGTACGGCCGGACCGATTCGGTACACCTGACCGCATCGCTCGACACGATTCGAAGCCGCCCGTACGCGGCCAGGACGGCCGTGAGCCGCTCGGCCTCGTCGATACCGCGCGCGCACAGCGGTCGGGCCGGGTCCGGGCCTTCCCAATCGGACCGATCGACGGACGTGGTGTGCCGCAGCAGCACCAGCGGCGAGGTCTGCACCGGCCCTTCGGCGAGTTCGGCCACGACCGCCGCGTCGTGCCGGTAGCTGAGCCTGCTGATCGCCTCACCGGCGGGCACGAACTCGACCCGGTCGACCTCTCGCGTCGGTTGCCAGTCGGGTGCTCCGTCCGGCACATGTGCCGCCCAATAATGGACGAGCTTGGGCCGGTTGCCGGCGATGTAACGCTGTGTCGGGAGCGGCCGGCCCAGCGAGATGCGATGGCCGGTCTCCTCCTCGACTTCGCGGACGGCAGCGGACAGGATGTGCTCGCCATCCTCGACCTTTCCCTTGGGAAGGGTCCAGTCGTCGTACTTCGGCCGGTGGATGAGGCAGATCTCCAGGCTTGAACCCCGCACCCGCCAAAGCACCGCGCCGGCGGCGATGACGGCAGCTCCCGATGCACTCACGTCTCGAACCAACGCCGCAGTTTCTCCTTGCTGACCTTGGGCCACAACGTGGCGAACCGTGACCGGGCCGACCCGACGTGGGCGCGCTCCGCCCCGCACAACACCCCGAGGGCGAACGCCAGCTCGGCATCCGCGCTGGCCGCGAACTCCCGCGCGATCGCCGCGGCGTGTGCCGCGTCCTGGTGATCGCCGAGCACCTCGGTGACCTTCGACATCTGTCGGGCGAAGCGCGCGGCGTCCTTGCCGAGGACAGGCGCCACCGCGTCGGCCGCGTAACGGACCCGCTTGGCCGCGATGCGCGCCTGGTGCCACTGAGTATCCGGAGCGCCGTCAGGTGTGGCGGACTCGGCAGCAAGCAACGCCTCCGCCCCAGCGGCGAACTTCCGCCACGCCTTGGCGACCAGCGGCGGACGAACCTCCTTGCCGGGACGCACGGCCTCCTGCGTGGTCACGGGGGATGCGCAGGCGGCCACCAGCGCTTCATGCAAGCCGAGGTAACGCGCCGATTCCAGCACTTCGAGCGCCTCAGCCCTGGCCTCTGACATCCGCTCGATCATGCGGTCCCGCAGCACCTGCCGAGCCGGCTCGGCGGCCATCGGCCGGCCGGCCGCCAGCCGCGACAGCAGGACCTCGGTGTCGCGGTACTGGCCGAGGCTGGATGCGAACCAGCGCAGCTCCTCCCGGAGTCGGTCGGCCCAGTCGCGATCGAGCAGCGGACGGAACACCCGCAGGCCGCTACGAAGCCGGCGAGCTGCGACTCGAATCTGGTGCACCGCGTCCTCCGCGTCCCTTCGCACGGCGAGATCTGCTGCGCGCAGGTCGCGGGTGTGGCGGGCGAGGTACGCCGCGATCGCCAGCCGCGCGGGGTCCTTTGGTCTCGGATCCTCCCGCGGGGGAACCTCAGGCGGTTCCTTCGCGCCCGGCCCGAGCGCCCTCGTCGCCTTGGCGATGAACTCGCCAACGACCGCCCCGGCGTCGGCCAGTACATCGGTGATCTTCTGGACGAGCGCCTCCGATGCGCCGTCCCGCTCCTCGAGCTCCAATTCCCGGAACCTCGCCGATACCTGGCCGTCCGCCAGCACCTGCACCGAGTCGTCGACGAGTTCGGCGACCTGCACTCCGTCGCCGTCCCGGAGCACGTAGGTCGAGCGCTGTGTGCGCAGCGACGCAACAGGGACGACCGGGCTGTCGCGCACGATGGCCCGCACGTAGCCGATCAGCGCGTCAGGAGGTTCATCGGGCGATCCCGCGTCCAGTGGAAGGTGGATCTCATCTCGGACACCTGGCGCGGCTGATGACACCGGCAGCTTGAGATGCCAGCCATCGTCATACCCGCCGGATCGCCGACGCAGTGCGATCGACTCACGCGCGAGCCGAAGATCGGCAGTGTCGTAATACGTGGCCGAGAGCTCGACAGTGCCCAAGGGCTCGACCGTGCCCACCACGCCGGCCAGGTCGGGAAGCGTGAACAGGCCGTGGATACGGAACTTGTGCTCGATTTCGCGCTGTTCGAGCGGTGCCACGGCCCGCACGCCTACGCCTTCCTGCGCTGTTTGCGCTCGATGAGGATCTGCTGAAGGTCGTCGAGCGGCTCTCCGTCGGGGGAGGTGTGCACACCAACCCAGGTGCCGTCGGGCTCCAGCCGCCAGGACGAGACGCGATCGTCGAAGGCCAGGTCGAACAGCTCCCCGAGTTCGGTGTAGTGCTCGGGCCTGGTCAGACTCACCATGGCCTCCACCCGGCGGTCGAGGTTGCGATGCATCAAGTCGGCGGAGCCGATCCAGAACTCGGGCGTTCCGCCGCCGTCGAACGCGACGATGCGAGAGTGCTCGAGAAACCGTCCCAACACGCTGCGGACCCGGATGTTCTCCGACAGCCCGGGCACCC
This sequence comes from Jiangellaceae bacterium, assembly GCA_035462225.1. Lineage (GTDB taxonomy): Bacteria > Actinomycetota > Actinomycetes > Jiangellales > Jiangellaceae > JASLBX01. The sequence goes on from DATHUM010000159.1 coordinate 5,310, forward strand.
CAGGCCGAAGTGAGCAGATCCCGCGCACCCACACGTCGACGGGTACGCCGGCCTGCGAAGCCTCGTACAGCGCGTCGATGGTCTGCTCGTCGACCAGGCTGTTCACCTTCAGGCGAATCCGGGCGGGCCGACCGGCCCGATGATGCTCGATCTCGCGTTCGACGCGCTCGATGATGCCGGCGCGCAGCGAATGGGGCGCGACCAGTAGCCGCTCGTAGTCCGAGTCGATCGAGTACCCGGAGAGTGTGTTGAACAGATGGTTGAGATCTTCGGCCACTTCGGGATCCGCCGTCAGCAGCCCCAGGTCCTCGTAGATGCGTGCGGTCTTGGGGTGGTAGTTGCCGGTGCCGATGTGGCTGTACCGCCGGATTCCTCCACCGGACTGTTCCTCGTCCCGTACGACCAGGCAGAGCTTGCAGTGGGTCTTGAGCCCCACCATGCCGTAGACGACATGGACGCCGGCCTGCTCGAGTTTTCGCGCCCAGGTGATGTTCGCCTGCTCGTCGAACCGTGCCTTGATCTCCACGAGCGCCAGGACCTGCTTGCCCGCCTCCGCCGCGTCGATGAGTGCGTCCACGATCGGGGAGTCGCCGCTGGTCCGGTAGAGGGTCTGCTTGATGGCGAGCACGCGCGGATCGGCCGCGGCCTGCTCGATGAACCGCTGGACGCTCGTGGAGAAGGAGTCGTACGGGTGGTGGACCAGGATGTCGCGGCGCCGGATCGCGGCGAACATGTCGGCCGGCGCGGCCGACTCGACGTCGGGCAGTTCGCGATGGGTGGCGGGCAGGAACG
>DATHUM010000160.1:0-4824 GCA_035462225.1 Jiangellaceae bacterium
ATTCTCGTCGCTGAGCGTGCGCGCCTAGGCGCGCACGACTACTCGCGCCCCGGCCGAACCGGTGCGGACGCGGACGAGAAACCGGCTGGGAGCCATGCAGGAGATCATACGGCACTCACCGATTGCACCGGCATGACGCCGTCCGGTAGGTTGTCAGGCATGGTACCTAGCGACGGCGAGTTCCCACACGGGACGCTGGACTCCCGTCTGCTCACGAATCTGCGGCGGGGAGCCCTGGAGTACTGCGTCCTGGCCTTGTTGCGCCACGGCGAGTCCTACGGGCTGGACATCGCGCACGCGCTCTCGGCGGACGGAGTCCTGATCACCAGCGAGGGCACGCTCTACCCGCTGCTATCCCGCCTCCGCAAGAGTGGACTGGTGGCGACCTCGTGGCGGGAATCAGCAGCCGGCCCACCCCGCCGCTACTACAAGCTCACCGCCGAGGGAATGGCCGCGCTCGCTGCCTTCGAGCGGACCTGGGAACCGTTTCGCAACGCTGTCGACCGAGCTCTGAAGGGAGCCCGCTGATGAACACCGCAGACCGCCGGATCGCCGAGGTCGAGCGCTACATCCACGAACTCGCGATCGCGCTGTCCGGGCTGCCCGCCGACGAGCGCGAAGACGTGATCGCGAGTATCCGCGAGCACATCGACGACTCGCTGCTGGCCATCGCCGACCCGACGCCAGCCGACGTGCAGCGGGTGCTGGAAGGGCTCGGCGATCCGCTGGCGATTGCCGCCGATGCGGGCGCGCCGGCCGCGGCTGCATCGAGGCCACCGGGTACGGGGACCACACCACCGAGCCGGGCAGCGACACCCCCTGCCGCCGCCACCGACGCGCCACGGCGAGACTCTGCGAACGTCCCCCTCCTCGAACGTGATTGGGTGCCGATGGCTGTCATCGGCTCATTCGTGCTCGCCGGATTCTTCGTCTGGCTGGGCGGGCCGGTTGTCGCTTTCGCGGCATGGGTGTTCGGCCTCGTGGGCCTACTGGCGTCACCGCTCTGGCACGCCGTCGAGAAGCTCTTCGGCGTCATGGCATTTGTCGTCGGCCCAGCAATCGTTGGTGGGCTTGTTTTCGGCTACATCCCCGGCCGTGGCTTGTTCCGAGACAATGTCGGCCCTCGTGCGATGGATTGGTTCGGCGGGTACGGCCCTTGGCCACATCTGTTCGAGCTGGCCACAGCCGGCATCGTCGTGGTGCTGCTGGTCGCCGTCGGCGCGTGGCTGCTGGCTCGCGGCTCCTCCCGGGTGCGCGGTTCCGGTCCCGCCGGCGGCTGAGAGGCTACTTCTCCACTGTCGCGGCATCGTCAACGCCCGGCCCGCCACGCGTACGGTTGTCGCCGGGCAGCGTGCCGCCGGGGAGCGCAGGACCGAAGGGTGCGGCGTCCGAGGGGTCCACACACCGGCTTTGGCCGTCAGCGCCGTAGAACACGGCTGGACGCGGAAAGACGTTGCCCTGCGGTCCGCCCGGATACCAGCCGCCGGCGTCGATGCAATCGTCCCACTCCCAGACTTCGAGGCTGTCAACCGGGCGACCATCCTGGTCGTAGATCCGCACTCCCTCGAGAAGACGACCGTCCTGGTCGTACGGGTAAAGGTTGAGGATGACCGAGCCGTCCTGGTGATAAAGGCCCGTCGGGTATGACTCGTAGTAGGGCTCGTCATACCAGAACTGCCAGTAAGACTCGCTGTAGCTGGCCAGCACTAGTACTGCTGGCGTGAGGACGGCCAGAGCAGCGTTGCCGGCGGTCTGTCCACGCCGCGCCCAGCCTGAAAGCGGGCGGTGCACCGCTCGCCGACCGAGCCAAACGGAGGCGATCACAGTAGCGGCGAGTACAGCAAAGCCCACCGCTGTGCGCGGAACCGGAAATGCAGGAGGCCCGCCAAGGGCGAGCATCAGCAGGTATGTAGCGACCCAGGCCCGGAGCAGCCACCAGGCCGGCCGAAGGGACAACACGAATTCCACGGTGGCTGAGCCCCATGCCGTGCCTATGACTTCCGCCAGCCCGCGCTCCAGGCGTCTCGCGTCCGGCAAGTCTCGCAGCGACGACATGGGCTCGCTCACCCGCCGCCGGGCGAACACCCACACACCGAGGGCGATGACGCCGACGGCGCAGCCGAGAAGGTAGGGCGCTGCCAGTGGCGGCCCGTCGGCGAACATGAGAACCAGACCCACGGCGGCGACCCCTGCGGCACCCCGCAACCCCCAGGTCACCAGGAACCGCAACACTGGCTGCGTTGACCGACTTCTCGTGGTCCGCGCAACCGGTTCAGGGAAGCCGGCAGCGGCGCGCAACTCGGCTACATACTGCTCGGGCGTGCCGAGACGCTGCTCGAGCGCCGCTTTCGAGGCGCTTCCGCCGAGTTCTGCATTCACCTGGTCCAGGTGTTCGGCGACGTCGTCGACGATCTCGGCCACCTCATCGTCGGGCAAATCTTCCAGCGCCTCCCGTACCGCGTCAAGGTACTCGGCGGTGCTGCCCAAAGTCGTGTTCACGCGGCCTCCTTCGCGCCGTTCTCGAGCAAGCTCGTCATCGCGTCAGCGAACCCTCGCCAAGTCTTCGTGGACTGTTCGAGCAGGTTCCGCCCGGCATCGTTGAGCCCGTAATACTTGCGGTGCGGCCCTTCGTCAGAGGGCACCACGTAGGTATTCAGCCCGCCAGCACGGTACAGCCGCCGGAGCGTTCCGTAGACTGATGCGTCCCCCACTTCGGTAAGCCCCGCGGCGCGCAGCCGGCGGACAACGTCGTAGCCGTAGCCGTCCGAGTCACGTAGCACGGCGAGCACCGCGAGATCCAAGACTCCCTTGAGCAGCTGGCTGGTGTCCATGCAGGTCCCTTCGGCAGAACTGCTGCGTAGTGGACACTATTGCGCTATCCGTAGTAGTGTGCAAGAGGGAATCGGGTCCTCGTGACCGTCATCGCGCGCACCGCCTCCTCTATCGGCCCGGCGGGGGCGCCACATGCACACTTTCACTACCCCTTCCCGGCCACCTCGGGTAACGCCCGGCGACGGTTTGGCAGACTTGCGATCCGTGCCCCGCGTCGTCCTACTCGCCGGCCCATCCGGCAGCGGCAAGTCCCACCTGGCCCGGTCCAGCGGGCTGCCCGTTGTCGCGTTGGACGACTTCTATCGCGAGGGAAGCGATCCGATGCTCCCCCGCCATCCGGACCTCGGAATCGCGGACTGGGATGACCCGGCCGCCTGGGACGCAGCCCGCGCGATGAACACGCTGGTCGCGATCTGCACGACGGGCTCAGCCGAGATCCCGGTGTACGACATCGCTCACGACCGGGTCGTGCGCACCGAGCGGTTCACGGCCGGCGCGGCACCGGTCATCGTCGCCGAGGGCCTGTTCGCCGGTGATATCGCGCCAGCCTGCCGAGAACAGGGCATCCTCGCCGACGCGATCATCGTGCACCGCAGGCCCTGGAAGAACTTCGTCCGGCGCCTGGTGCGCGATCTCGCCGAACGACGCAAACCCCCGCTGACGCTGCTGCGCCGGGGTATCGCCTTGTGGCGCGCCGAGCGTTCGGTACTCAAGCGCCAGGTGGCACTGGGTTGCCGGCCCTTGAGCGCCGCGGAAGTCAGGCACGCCCTGGCGACGATGGCCGTCGAACCCAAAACGTCCGGCTGAGCGACACCACGAAGATCAAGTGGTCGCGACACGCCCGAACCGGACGCGGCGGACCGGCGTGTCCCGACCACTTGATCTCTCGTGGTCATTCGGGAGCCCCTGGCACGTGCTTGTGCGCACGCCTAGCGAGGTCTCATCACCTCATGCCGCGGATGCGGGCGAATGCACGCTGCGCGCCGAGGTGAGCGTACCCGGGCTTGATCACGTCGTTGATGAGGCCGAGCCGCTCGTCGAACGGGATGAAGGCGCTCTTCATGGCATTGACCGTGAACCACCGCATGTCGTCCAGGTCATAGTCGAAAGCCTCGCAGAGCAACTCGAACTCGCGGGATGCCGACGTCGCGCTCATCAGTCTGTTGTCGGTGTTGACGGTGACCCGGAATCGAAGGCGGGTCAGCAACCTGATCGGGTGTTCGCTGATCGACTCTGCGGCGCCGGTCTGGATATTGGACGACGGGCACATCTCCAGGGGGACTCGCCGGTCGCGGACGTACGCCGCCAGCCGCCCGAGGGTCACCGAACCGTCGGGCTCGACAATGATGTCGTCGATGATCCGAACCCCATGGCCCAGCCGGTCGCAGCCACACCATTGCAGGGCCTCCCAGATGGACGGCAGCCCGAAGCCCTCGCCCGCGTGGATCGTGAAATGGGCGTTCTCGCGCCGCAGGTACTCGAAGGCGTCCAAGTGCCTGGTCGGCGGAAAGCCCGCCTCCGCACCAGCGATGTCGAAACCGACGACCCCGGCATCGCGGTAGCGCACTACCAGCTCGGCGATCTCGCGCGAGCGGGCTGCGTGACGCATGGCGGTCAGCAACGTCGCGACCTGGATCGGATGACCGGCCGCCGCCGCTCTCGACTCACCGAGCCGGAACCCCTCCTCGACCGCCTCGACGACCTCCTCCAAGCTCAGGCCCGCCGTGAGGTGCTGCTCCGGTGCGTAGCGCACTTCGGCGTACACGACTCCGTCGGCCGCCAGATCCTCTGCACATTCGGCCGCTACGCGGACGAGCGCATCGCGAGTCTGCATCACGGCGACGGTGTGGTCGAAGGTCTCGAGGTACCGCTCGAGCGAACCGGAACTGGCCGAATCGACGAACCACTGCGCGAGCTTGTCCGCGTCCGTCGCCGGGAGCTCATGTCCGATCTCCGCCGCCAACTCGATGATCGTGGCCGGACGCAGGCCCC
>DATHUM010000161.1:0-1588 GCA_035462225.1 Jiangellaceae bacterium
TGGCGCGCTGGCCGACCCGCCGATGACCAAAGACGCCATCGCGGGCCGGATCCGCCGACTGCTCGCAATGGCCGATCGGCGGGCGGCCGAGGAAGGCATCCCGGGGACCGAAGCAGAGTTGACGCCGGACATGCTTGCCTAGCCGGCGGGTAATCGAGACCACTGGCGTGTAACGCCTTTGAAACGGCGATATTGTGTTGAGTTGGCGGGTCACCACGATGGCGTGGAACCACCGCCGACCCCCATGAACGAGGAGTCTGATTCCGCATGGCCATTCGTGTAGGCATCAATGGGTTCGGCCGGATCGGCCGTAACTTCTACCGGGCGCTGCTCGAGCAGGGAAGCGGCGACATCGAAGTCGTGGGCTTCAACGATCTCGGTCAACCGGCGATGTTCGCGCACCTGTTGAAGTACGACAGCATCCTGGGCCGGCTGCCCGCCGACGTCGCTGCGACGGACGACGGCATCCGGGTCGGAGACGCGACCCTGAAGGCGGTGGCCGAACGCAACCCCGCCGACCTGCCGTGGAAGGACTGGGGCGTCGACGTGGTCCTGGAGTCCACCGGGCTGTTCACTGATGCGGAGAAGGCCAAGGCACACATCGAGGCCGGTGCGCAGAAGGTCATCATCTCGGCTCCGGCGAAGAACGAGGACCTCACCGTCGTGCCGGGCGTGAACATGACCGACTACGACCCGGCCAAGCACACGGTCATCTCGAACGCGTCGTGCACCACGAACTGCCTGGCCCCGATGGCCAAGGTGCTCAACGACACGTTCGGCATCGAGCGCGGCCTGATGACCACCATCCACGCTTACACGCAGGACCAGAACCTGCAGGACGGCCCGCACAAGGACCTGCGCCGGGCCCGCGCGGCAGCCATCAACATCGTTCCGACGACCACCGGTGCCGCCAAGGCGATCGGCCTGGTCCTGCCCGAGCTCAAGGGCAAGCTGGACGGCTTCGCCGTGCGCGTCCCGACCCCGACCGGATCGGCAACCGACCTGACCGTAACGCTCGGGCGCGAGGTCACCGTTGAGGAGGTCAACGCGGCGTTCAAGGACGCTGCCGACGGTCCGCTCAAGGGCATCGTGCGCTACACCGAGGACGAGATCGTCTCCAGCGACATCGTCACCGACCCGGCGTCCTGCATCTTCGACGCCGGCCTGACCCGGGCCATCGGCAACCAGGTCAAGATCGTCGGCTGGTATGACAACGAGTGGGGTTACTCCAACCGCCTCGTCGACCTCATCCGGCACGTCGGCTCCTCCCTCTGATGCGGACGATCGACGACTTAGGCGACCTGCGCGGCAAGCGGGTACTGGTCCGTTCCGATCTCAACGTGCCCTTGGACGGCGATCGTGTCACCGACGAGGGACGGATTGTCGCCAGCCTGCCGACCATCGAGCGGCTGGCCGATGCGGGAGCGAAGGTGGTCGTCACCGCCCACCTCGGGCGCCCGAAGGGTGTGCCGGACCCGAAGTACTCGCTGCGGCCGGTGCACCAGCGGCTCGCCGAACTGCTGCCCGACCGCGAGGTCAGGTTCGCCGAGGACACCGTCGGCCCGAGCGCCCGGGCCGCCGTCGACGG
>DATHUM010000162.1:0-8434 GCA_035462225.1 Jiangellaceae bacterium
CATCCCTGGGGCCGCCGATGTCGGTCTGCTCGGCTCTTGCACCGTACTCGACGGGCTCGATGAGGCGGTTCAACTCGGTGTGCTGCGGGTGGACGGCAACGAGGTCACGTTCTCGCATGAGCTGGTCCGCCGGTCGGTCGAGCAAAGCCTGACCGAAACACGCAGGCACGAGGTCAACGGCGATGTCCTCGACGCTCTGGCTGTTCGAGGTACCGACCCGGCCCGACTCGCGCACCACGCGGTGCGCGCAGGCCGGGTCGCCGCCGTCATCCAATACGCTCCCGTCGCAGCCCAGCGCGCCTCGTCGATGGGAGCTCACCTCGAGGCCTTCGAGCATTACCAGCGGGCACTCCAGCACTCTGACCAGTTGCCTAGGCCGCAACTTCTCGATCTGCTCGATCAGGCAGCACACGCCGGCTACCAAGCCGGCCGCTACTTCGAGGTTCGCGAGTACATCGCCCGGGCCGTCGAGCTGAACCGAGCCTCCGGCGACAAGGCCGGATTGAGCAGATCACTGTGCATATTGGCGGGTATCGAATGGCATCTCGGCCGGGGACCCAACGCCCAGGCCGCCGCCGACGAGGCGGTCGAAGTCCTTGCCGGCTGCGACTACGGCGAGCCGCTGGCGAACGCCTATGGAGTGCAGGCTCGACTCACGATGCTGGACCATCGATCGGACGAAGCCGTCGCCTGGGGCGAGAAAGCCGTGGCTCTGTTCGAACAAGACGGCCTCACCGTGCCCGCCGACCTGCTTGTCACCATCGGGTCAGCCCGGATTCAGCGAGACCCCGACGATACGGACACCCTGGTAACCGCCCTGCGGGTGGCCGTCGACAGGCGCGACGTCCACGCCGCTGCACGGGCGTACATCAATCTCGGGGACGAACTCACCCTGCATATGCGGTACGCCGAAGCCCGGCCGTATCTGGACGAAGGGCTGGCGTTCCTCGAGCAGCACGACGAGCTGCTCTCCCTCGATCACCTGCGCGCCGCACGAGCGCGCTGGCACCTGGACCGCGGTATGTGGACCGATGCCCAGCTGGACGCCGAGCTCGCCGACGGGCCCGACGGGCCGAGTACGACCATCGCCCGGCTGGTCATGGCGCTGCTCAAGACCCGACAAGGGGACCCTGCTGCCGGCGCCGCCATCGCGGACCTGTCACGTCGAGCACGTGCTGCGGCCGAAGCCCAGTTCGTCATTCCCACGGCTCTCGCCGAGGCGGAGTTCAACTGGCTGGCGGGTGACGGCGAAGGTGTCGCCACGGCGCTCGACCCGGTATTGCCCACGATATGGCGGTCGGGAATGGGCCGAGTGATCGGAGAAGCCGCTCTCTGGCTGCACCGCATCGGCCGTGTCGACCAGGTGCCCACAGGAGCTGCCGAACCATACGAGTTGCAGGTGAGCGGAAAGTCGCGGGAGGCGGCCTTGGCGTGGCGCGAACTGGGCCGTCCCTACGAGGCGGCCGACGCACTGGCCGATTCGGCCGAGCCCGAGTTGCTGCTCGAGGCCCTGACGATCCTGGACCGCATGAACGCCGAACCTCGCGCCGCAATGGTGCGCAGGCGCCTGGTCGAACTCGGCCTACAATCCGTGCCGCGCGGACCTCGGGCGGCCACGCGATCGAACCCGGCCGGCCTGACGGCTCGGCAGGTAGAGGTGCTGCGGCTGCTCTCAGACGGTCTCACCTATCGCTCCATTGCCCACCGGCTACACGTATCGGTCAAGACCGTCGATCATCACGCGACCGCGATCCGGACCAAGCTGGGTGTAGCTTCTCGAGCCGAAGCCGTCGAAATGGGTCGCCGCCTCGGCATCATGCCCTAGACGCATAACGACTCGGCGGGACCGGTTGTCGTTTGCAGTGCGGCCGACTGTCCATCATGAGCGATGCGGATCGTCGTACTGGCGTGAGTCCTTGTAGGTTTCGAAGAGTACGCCAGGAGGAATTGTGCGCTACCTGATGCTGGTTCACGTGGATGAGTCCGTCGACGGAGGTCCTGATGAGGTCGCTCCGTGGGTCGCGGAGATGGATGGCCGAAGAATTCGGCAGTTCGGCTCGCGCCTGCGGCCGGTCAGCGACACGACGACGGTTCGAGTGCGGGACGGCGAGATACTGCTGACCGATGGTCCGTTCGCAGAGACCAAGGAGCAGATCGGCGGGTTCGACATACTCGAGTGCAGTGACCTCGACGAAGCGATCGAAGTGGCCGCCAAGCATCCTGGTGCGAAGGACGGCAGGATCGAGGTGAGGCCGTTGTGGGAGGAATAGCGGGCACCGTGGAAGCGGCGGTGGCAACCGCGTTCCGCGAAGAATGGGGCCGCGTCGTCGCGACCCTGATTCGCGTGACAGGCGATTGGGATCTCGCCGAGGAGTGTGCCCAGGACGCGTTCGCCAAGGCGCTCGAGCGGTGGCCGCGAGACGGGGTTCCGGTCCGCCCAGGAGCCTGGCTCACCACAGCAGCGCGCAACCGGGCCATTGACCGACTCCGCCGAAAGGCGACCGAGGCAACCAAGCTCGTAGAGGTGGCTGCCGCGATGCCAGCCGACCGCAGTCCGGACCGAAGCGACGAGTCGGGAGTCCGCGATGACCGACTTCGGCTGATCTTCACCTGCTGCCATCCCGCGCTACGGATGGATGCCAGGGTCGCCCTTACGCTACGGACGCTGGCCGGGCTGACCACGGCCGAGATCGCGCGAGCCTTTCTGGTCAGCGAGGCGACCATGGCCAAGCGCCTGGTCCGGGCCAAGCAGAAGATAAAGAACGCCGGCATCCCATACCGAGTACCCGCCGCCCACGCGCTGCCAGACCGCCTGAATGCGGTGCTCGCGGTCTTGTACCTGCTGTTCAACGAGGGATACGCCGCCAGTTCAGGGCCCAACCTGGTTCGGCACGATCTGTGCGCCGAAGCCATTCGCCTGGCTCGGCTGCTCAGGCAGCTGATGCCGGACGAGCCCGAGGTTGGCGGCCTCACCGCACTCATGCTGTTCCAGGATGCGCGACGCCCAGCCCGCGTCGACGAGGCTGGCGAAATCGTGCCGCTCGAGCATCAAGACCGGAGCCGATGGCATCGAGGCCAGATCGACGAGGGCCGCACCATCCTGGCGGACGCCGAGCGGCAGGATCGGCCAGGACCGTACCAGCTACAAGCCGCCATCGCCGCCCGCCACGTCATCGCGACCCTGGCCATTGACACCGACTGGGCCGCGATCGCCGCACTCTACGCCCGACTCGATCGCATGGTGCCGTCCGCAGTGGTGAAGCTGAACCGGGCGGTGGCGGTGGCCATGGCCGACGGCCCCGACGCCGGGCTGGCGATGGTGGACGCCCTCGACGCATCCGGTGAACTGACCGACTACCACTTGCTGCCCGCGACGCGCGCCGACCTCCTGCGCCGACTCGGCCGGCACTTCGAGGCCGCTGCCGCCTACCGCACTGCGCTCGACCTGGCTCCGACCGATGCCGAACGGCGCTACCTCGCGCGCCGGCTTGCTGAGTCCGGCCGGGCACGGGCGGATGTTTAGCCCGCGCCCACCCACTCGACCGCCGTGGTCAGCTCGTCGAGCAAGCCTTGGATCGGCTCGACCCCGAGGCCCGGGCCGGTGGGTACTGTGACATGCCCATCCTCGAGTACGAACGGCTCGGTGATGTCGCGGGCGTAGTACCGGCCCGAGGCAGAGGTGTCCCCAGGCAGCGTGAATCCCGGCAGGGCCGCTAGCGCGACGTTGGCCGCCCGGCCGAGTCCGGTCTCGAGCATCCCGCCACACCACACCGCGATGCCGTTGGCCCGGCACAGGTCATGGATGCGCCGTGCTTCCAGGTAGCCACCGACCCGGCCGGGCTTGATGTTGATCACCTGCGCAGCGCGCAGGGCGATCGCATCGGCCGCCGCCTTGGCCGACACGATCGACTCGTCGAGACATATCGGCGTGCTCACCAGCCGGGCCAGCTCAGCGTGCTCGCGCAAGTCCTCTTCGCCAAGGGGCTGCTCGATGAGCAGCAGGTCGAACGGGTCTAGCCGGGCAAGGGTGCGGGCGTCGGAGAGCCGATAGGCGGCGTTGGCATCGACCTGAAGCGGCAGTGCGGACCCGAACCGCTCGCGCACCGCCTGGACCGGCTCGACGTCCCAGCCGGGCTCGATCTTGAGCTTGATCCGGACGTACCCTTGCTCGACATAACCCGCGACCGCGTCAAGCAGCTGCGGCACGCTGTCCATGATCCCGACTGATACGCCGGCCGGAACGCGATCCCGCACCGCACCGAGATGGCTGGCCAACGATTCACCACGCGCCCGCAGCCAGGCGTCCAGAACGGCCATCTCGACAGCCGCCTTCGCCATCCGGTGACCCTTCACCGGCTCTAGCAGACCGGCCACCTGGTTCGGGTGGACGTCGCCGGCGTTCAACAGGCGCGGCGCCAGAAACCGGCGGATCACGTCCCCCGCGGCATCGACGTACTCCGACGAGTACAGCGGTTCGCGCATCGCCACGCATTCGCCCCAACCATCGGCGTCTGGGGCCGTGACTCGCACCAGGAGGATGTCTCGGTCGGTCTCGACACCGAAAGAGGTGCGGAACGGCGCCACCAGCGGCATGGCGACCCGTCGCAGCTCGAATCCGCTCAGCTTCATGGCCGGCCCTCCTCGACCACGTAGCAGCCGTCCCTGGTGAATCCGGTGACGCGGGCACCGCCGCCCAGCAGCTGCCCAAGAACCCGCCGCACCGCGACGCGCCACTGCCTTGCCAGGTCCGGGTCCACCTGCCGGATCGCCTCGATGTCGGCCGGCACCTGGACCAATCGAACCGAACCTGTCCCGAGTTCCCGGACCACGGGTTGGCCGGCCGCGGACACCCCGAGCGCCGAAACCGCCCCGTCGGCTAGAAGCGCTTCGGACTCCATGTCCACGCTCAATCCGTTCACGGCGTCGTCGACCTGCGCTGAGGTGAGGTCCCAGCGCAGCAGCAGCCGGTCGGTCCCCTGGCCGGCGTTGACGGCATCGCCGATCTCGCCGTAGAAGTCGACGAGGTATTCCACCGGCCGGGCGCCGAGCTTGGCCAGGTTGAAGTACGCGTTGCGCCGCACCAGCGGATCGGCCGTCCAGGTGATGGTCGTCAGGCCCTGTTCGACCGCCCAGGCCCGCTGGTGGAGCTTGAGTGCGGTCCCGACCCCGCGTCCTCGCCCGGTCGCGGAGACCCCCGCGACATGAGAGTGCAGCGAGATCCCCGGTGGCGTGGCCAAGAACCCGACGCACGCACCGACAAGCTGGTCGCCGTCGCGGGCGCCGGATACGTAGTTGCCGCTGTGCGCGAGCGCCCGCAACAGCTCAACGGTTACCAACGGGTTGCCGGCCTCGGGCCGCCAGATGCCGTGCAGGAGGCGGACGATCGCCGACAAGTCCGGCAGGTCATGGACCATCCGGACGGTCACGCCGGACCGCTGCGCCGCCCGTGCCGCCGCGCCTTCCGCGCTCAGCCGGTCAGCACCGGCAGCCGAATACGTCATCGCAGACTCCATCGGGCTTCGACTTGTGCTACTGCCCATGATGACCGCGCAGCGTAGCGACGAGGCGGGCGAGGAGGGCAGTGCGGCGCGGCATCTCGGCCACCACGACGTGCTCACCGTCGGAGTGCGCGCCACCGCCAACGGCACCGAGGCCGTCCAGGACGCGCGTACCCGTCCCTGCGGCGATGTTGCCATCGGACGCGCCACCCACGCGTGCCTCACCGAGCGGACCGATGCCGAGTTCGGCGGCGAGGTGCTCGGCCAGCTCATAGAGGGTTCGCGAGCTACCCGGCTCCAGCGGTGGATGAGAGGGTCCGGCAACGACCTCCAGCCCAGCGCCGGGAAGCCGGAGCGCCCGCACTGCGGATTCGATCCGCCGCTGCTCGGCCCGCGTGGGCATTCGTACATCGACATGCACGCTCGCGTGGGCAGGCACGGTGTTGGTGGTCGTCCCGGCGGAGAGGACCGTTGGAGTCACGGTCGTGCCGCCGGGGCCATCGACGGCGCCCAACTCGGCCAATGCCAGTACCTGGTGCGCAAGCTCGATCGCGGCGTTCACGCCCGCCCACGGCTCCAGTCCGGCATGAGCTGCGCGTCCGGTGACCCGCAACTCGTACTGTGCGATCCCGCTGCGTGCCGTCTTGAGCGCTCCGCCGTCGGCGCTGCCCTCGCACACCAGCGCAGCCGCCGCCCGCTGTGACTCGGCCTCGATCAGCGGCCGGGAACTCGGCGCACCCAGCTCCTGGTCAGCGGTGACGAGGACGGTGACGCCGGCCAAATCGTCCTGGGCGGCCAGCGCATGGAAAAGCTGCACCAGGCCGGCCTTCATGTCGAAGCATCCGGGGCCGTACGCCCGGCCATCCGACACCCGCCACGGGCGATCGGCCAGTGACCCGATCGGCCACACCGTGTCGTGGTGACCGATAAGCAGTACCCGGTCACCGGCGCCGAACCGCCACCGCAGGTGGGTGCGGCCGGCCAGCACTATCCGCTCCGGATCGGTGCCGGTCATCCGCCGGCCGAGTGCTGCGACCACATCCGCGGACCGGGCCAGTGCCGCCAGGTCGGCGGACGGTGACTCGCAGGTCACCAGAGCGCCCAGGTCGCGCACCAGCTCGTGCTGTTCGGCGATCATGCGGCCTTCAGATCGGTGTCAACCTGGCGCCCACGTGGGCTCGTCACGACAGGGATTCACGGGAGCGCTCGAGGCCTCCGAATTAGCCGGGCAGCCGGGCTGGAAGGTGCGTCACGCCGTCTTCTCGCGGCGCACCCGCTTACCCGCGCTCGTCCTTGGGACGAGGGTCGGGTTGACGTTCTTGAGCACCACATCGTGGTCGATGACTACGCGAGCGACGTCTTCACGGCTGGGGACCTCGTACATGACATGGAGAAGGACCTCCTCCATGATGGCGCGCAGCCCGCGGGCACCGGTGTCGCGCAGCAGCGCCTGATCGGCGATGGCCTCGATGGCGTCGTCGGTGAATTCGAGCTCGACTCCGTCTAGCTCGAACAGCTTCCGGTACTGCTTGACCAGCGCATTGCGCGGTTCGGACAGGATCCGGATCAGCGCCTCGCGGTCCAGCGGACTCACCGTCGTGATCACCGGCAACCGGCCGATGAACTCGGGGATGAGGCCGAACTTGAGAAGGTCCTCGGGCATGACATCGCCAAACCGGTTCAGGCTGCGACGGTCGGCCTTGCCGACGACCTCCGCACCGAAACCCAGGCCCCGGCGCCCGACCCGATGCTCGATGATCTCCTCGAGCCCGGCGAACGCGCCACCCACGATGAACAGCACGTTCGTGGTGTCGATCTGGATGAACTCCTGATGCGGGTGTTTGCGGCCGCCTTGCGGCGGGACGCTCGCCGTGGTGCCCTCGAGGATCTTGAGCAACGCCTGCTGCACGCCCTCGCCGGATACGTCCCGAGTGATCGACGGGTTCTCGCTCTTGCGGGCTATCTTGTCGACCTCGTCAATGTAGATGATGCCGGTCTCGGCCTTCTTCACGTCATAGTCGGCGGCTTGGATCAGCTTGAGCAGGATGTTCTCGACGTCCTCGCCCACGTAGCCGGCCTCGGTGAGCGCAGTGGCGTCGGCGATCGCGAACGGCACGTTGAGTAGCCGCGCGAGGGTCTGAGCCAGGTAGGTTTTGCCGCAACCGGTGGGGCCGATCAGCAGGATGTTCGATTTTGCCAGCTCAACAGGGTCTTCCTTGCTGGTTCGCGGTCCGCCGGACTGGCGCGCCTGCACCCGCTTGTAGTGGTTGTAGACCGCAACGGACAAGGCCTTCTTGGCTACCTCCTGACCGATCACGTAGTCCTCGAGGAACTCGTAGATCTCCCGCGGCTTCGGCAGGTCGCGCAACGAGCTCTCGGGGTTGTCGTTGAGCTCTTCCTCGATGATCTCGTTGCATAGGTCGATGCACTCGTCGCAGATGTACACGCCGGGCCCGGCGATGAGCTTTTTCACCTGCTTCTGGCTCTTGCCGCAGAACGAGCACTTGAGCAGGTCTCCGCCGTCGCCGATGCGTGCCACGCGGAACGCCCCTTCCGTCTCAACGGTGCTAGTGGACCGTCGCAATACACCCTACGCGGTCGTGCTGATCCGCGCCCTTTGACGGTACCGCCTCCCGCCGACAAATCTGCGGCGGCCCACGCCGGGCGTGGCGGACGGCGCCCTCGCGCACTCGCATTTGCGCTGAACCGGTGCCTTACGGCGGTCAGAAAGCCGCTGCCGGCGGCACGACAAGCAGCACGACCGAGGGCCGCCCACTGGAAATGGCGACGTACCTACAGGCTTGCACGCCTGTAGGTACGTCGGGCCGGCTGCCGAACGTGATCGAACGGATTGCGGCCGAGGTGGTCGCTAACGGGCCAGCGACGCCTTGCGGGAGGTGGTGAACGCGTCGACGATGCCGTAGTCGATGGCCTCC
>DATHUM010000163.1:0-18409 GCA_035462225.1 Jiangellaceae bacterium
GTCATCGACGCGCCGTTGTTCGAGCCGGTCACCGAGACCGACGAGGTGGCTGTCGGATCCGGTGCGTGGACGGCGGTGCACCACGCATTCACCTCACCCAAGCCGGAGTTCGAGGACACGTTCGACACCGAACCCGGGGCGGCGCTCGCCTACGCGTACGACCTGGTCTGCAACGGCAACGAGATCGGTGGTGGATCGATCCGTATCCACCGCCGTGATGTGCAGGAGCGGGTCTTCCAGGTGATGGGTCTGACCCCGGAACAGGCACAGGAGAAGTTCGGGTTCCTTCTGGAGGCGTTCAAGTACGGCGCGCCTCCGCACGGTGGAATCGCCTTCGGCTGGGACCGCGTGGTCGCGCTGCTGGCCGGTTCGGAATCGATCCGCGATGTCATCGCATTCCCCAAGACCGGTAACGGGTACGACCCGCTGACCGCCGCACCCGCGCCCATCACTGCCGAGCAGCGGGCAGAGGCCGGGGTCGACGCCGAGCCGGCTGACGAGTCCGGCTGACGAGTCCGGCTGACGAGTCCGGCGGCCGGGACTCATGTCGGGGTCCGAGCGGGTCGTCAGCCGCCCTCGCTGAAGAACTCCCACATCGTCTCGCTGGCCCACAGCGGCTCGCGGTCATCAGGGTTGCCGAACCACACGTGGCCCTGGTCGGCAACTACGTGGACGCGGAACGGATCGCCGTCACACGTCCAGCTCGTGGTCGTCAATCCGTCCGTCTCCTCGTTGAGCGCGGCGTCGTCACAGCTCAGGCCGGAGCGCCAGGAGTCCAACATCTCCAAGCCGGTTTCTGCCCGGTCGTCGGTCTCCCCGATGAAGGCGATAACCGGCACCGGTGCGGCGTACTCCTCGATCACTTCGCGGACCGAACCCGTGCCCGAGGGCGCGACTGGCGCGGCCGCCGCCACCCGGTCAGAGAGGGCGAGGGAAGAGACGATCGCCATGTCGGCGCCGTTGGAGAAGCCTGTGACGTAGATTCGATCCGGGTCGACGCCCCAGGTGTCCACCAATTCGCCGATCAAGGCCTCGACATACTCGATATCGGGCCCGCTGGACTCCGGTTTCCAGCGCTGGTCCTCGCCGCGGGGAAAGACTGCCAGGAATCCCATCTCCTCGGCCAGAGCCTCCAGTGCGGATTCACGCCTGATGGTGTCCGGAGAGCCGGGCTGTCCATGGAAGGCGATGACGGCCGCCGCCAGCGGCTGCAGGTCGTGCGTCGGAGGGGTGTAGAGGTCATAGGTCCGCTCGCCGATCTCGACCTCGACGTGGTAGGTGCCGGAGGAGGTCTCATGGCGCGAGGCCACGGCGGGTTGTTCTGGCTCAGTGGTGTCGGAGCACGCTGCCAGAATCACCGTTGCGGCGGCTGCCATGCCCAAGACACGAACTCGCGGATTGATGGTCACTAGGTCGTTCTACGGGAGAGAACGGGAGATGTACATGGATCTGACGGACCCGCATGAGCCGATCACACCCCACCAGTTCCACGAGATGAGCGGACTGGAGGGTTGGCGGGTCATCGGCGAAGGAGTGTGCGCCTACTTCCGCACCGGCTCGCTCGTTGCTGGCGCAGGTCTTGTCCAGGTGATCAGCGAGATGGTCGAGGAAGTCGACGTGCGCCCAGAAGTCGACGTGCGCCACGACGGTGTCGCGGTTGGCCTGTTCGTGACGCCTGACCTGGGGCTCAGCCAGCAAGAGGTCACCATGGCCCGGAGAATCTCGGCGGCGGCCCGAAAGCTCGGCTTGCCGGCCGACCCGTCTGCGGTACAGACCGTCCAGGTCAGTATTGATGCTCTGGCCCGGTCGGACGTGACTCCGTTCTGGCGAGCCGTGCTCGGGTGGGTCGAGAGGGACGGTCCGGAAGATCTGATGGACCCACGCGGGAGGGGGCCGGCGTTCTACTTCCAGCAGATGGACGTTCCACGCCCCCAGCGCAACCGGATCCACATCGACGTCTATGTGCCATATGACCAGGCCGAAGCGAGGATCAATGCGGCACTCGCCGCCGGCGGTCGCCTGGTGACGGACAGGTTCGCGCCGGACTGGTGGGTGCTGGCCGACCCTGAGGGCAACGAGGCTTGCGTCGCCACCTTCGGCTGGATCGGGCCGGTGCCCCGCTGGTCGGCCTAGCCTGCGTAGCGAGGACGGGTCCCGGTCTGGACAGTGGCCTGCTTGGTGGTTCGGGAAGGCTCCCGGGGGCGGCGGTTTGACGGATCTGCTCGCCTAAGCATCACCGCAAGCGTAGGCGCGATAAACTAGGTTGCACGGAGGGCCACCGCGCTGGCAACCTAGTCAACGATGTTCACCTGACACCTGTGCCCGGCCCGCGCCCGAGGCTAAGCCCGGCGGGCTTCGATCGACTCTCATGCGAGGTCGCCAGGTGTCTCAGCTCTCCGCACGTTCGCTCACCCACGCCTACCACGGCCGCACCATCCTGGCCGGTCTCGATGTCGTCGTCGGCGCCGGCGAGCGGCTCGGCTTGATCGGCCAGAACGGTGCCGGCAAGTCGACCCTGCTCCGGCTCCTCGCCGGACGCGAACGCCCGGACGGCGGGTCGATCGTCCGGCACGGTGACATCGGCTACCTCGCCCAGAGACCGGAGCTTGCCGCCGGCGGGACCATCGGCGAGGCCGTCGATGCAGCACTGTCACGGTTCCGGACGCTCGAGGCCCGGATGCGCGACCTGGAAGCCCGCATGGCCCGAGGCGACGACGTCCTGACGGAGTACGGCGAGGTCTTGGCCGAGTACGAGGACCACGACGGCTGGTCCGCTGACGCGCGCGCCGCCAAGGCCCTCGGCGGCCTCGGCCTCGGCGATCTGCCACCGGACCGGCCGGTGGCGACCCTCTCCGGCGGGCAGCTGGCCAGGTTGGCGCTGGCCCTGGTGCTCGTCCGAGCTCCCGAGATTCTCTTGCTGGACGAGCCGACGAACCACCTGGACGACGACGCCCTGGCGTACCTCGAGGGCGCTGTTCGCGAACACCGTGGCGTTCTCGTGGCTGCCTCACACGACCGCGCGTTCCTGGACGCGGTGTGCACGTCGATCCTCGACCTGGACCCGTCGTACACCGTGACAGCGGACGGCGACCCGGCTGTCGGCCCGTCCCGCTACGGCGGGGCTTACTCCGAATACCTGACCGGTAAGGCGGCGGCCAGAGCACGCTGGGAGCAGGCCTACACCGCCTGGAACGACGAGGTGAACGGCCTGCAGGCGGCGATCAAGCACACGGCCCGGCAGGTCGGCCATCCGAACCGGGCGCCACGCGACAACGACAAGTTCGCGCCGCATTTCTTCGCCCAGCGTTCCGACGCCGCCCTAGCCAGGCGGGTGCGTGACGCGGAGAACCGGATCGAGCGCCTACGCGAGCGACGGGTACCCAAGCCACCCATGCCCCTGGCGTTCTCGGCCACCTTGACGTCCGCCGTCCCAACCGGCGTGCTGATCTCTGCGCGAGAGATCCACGTGCCTGGCCGGGTTGCGATCAACGCCTTGGACGTCACCGCGGACACCCGGCTGCTCGTCACCGGGCCGAACGGAGCCGGCAAGTCGAGCCTGCTGGCAGTGCTCGCGGGCGCGCTGGAACCGGAGCGGGGTCGGGTGATGCTCGCCCGCGGGCTCCGGATCGGCTGGCTGCCGCAGCAAGGCGAGTTCCCGGACCCCACCGCGACCGCCCTGCAGGTCTTCGCTGCGGGCCGGGCCGGTGCGCCGGAGGATCATCAGGCCGACTTGGTCGGGCTCGGTCTGCTACCGCCCCGCGACGTACACACACCTGTCGGCCGATTGTCCGTGGGCCAACAGCGGCGGCTCGCGCTGGCTCGGTTGCTGACATCAAGCCCCCATGTCTTGCTGCTGGACGAACCGACCAACCACCTGTCGTTGACCCTCGTCGAGGAATTGGAGGCGGCCGTACTGGGCTCGAGCCTGCCGGTCGTCGCCGTATCGCACGACCGCTGGTTGCGACGACGCTGGACCGGCGACGAGCTACGGCTCACGACCGGCTGACGGTCTGCACCGAGCTTCCACAATGCTGCTGACCACCGGCACCGAGCTTCCACAATGTCGTCCCGGCGACACCATGCTTCCTTGGTGTGCGGGTCGAACAGCACCCTGCTTCCGCGGTGTGAGCCAACAACCGACACCGAGCTTCCACGGTGCCAGATCACGGCCCCACGGTGGGCTAGCCTCGTACAAATGAACGACGAAGGCGCGCTCTTCGAGGTCAGGACTACAGCGCCGGCCCCTCCGCCGGGCTCACTGGCCGGCGCCGAGGCCGATTACGTGGGCGCGCCACTGGCCGTTCGAATGCGCCCGCAGTCGCTGGACGAGATCATCGGGCAGCAGCACCTGCTCCGCGAGGGTGCGCCGCTACGGCAACTCGTCGAGCAGGACCAGGCGATGGCCCTGGTGCTCTGGGGCCCGCCCGGCACAGGTAAGACCACCCTGGCCTACGTCGTGAGCCGCGCGACGAAACGCCACTTCGTCGAGCTGTCGGCCGTCACCGCGGGAGTAAAGGACGTCCGCGCTGTGATGGACCGGGCCCGCAAGGAACTGGTGCGCACTGGCACGGGGACGGTGTTGTTCGTCGACGAGGAGCACCGGTTCTCCAAGACGCAGCAGGACGCGCTCTTGCCCGGCGTGGAGAACCGCTGGGTGTCGCTCGTGGCGGCGACGACCGAGAATCCGTTCTTTGCCTTGATCAGTCCGCTGCTTTCCAGGTCGCTACTGCTGACCCTCGAACCGCTGACCGACGCGGACATCGATCAGGTGCTGACCCGGGCCCTCGAGGACGAACGTGGCCTCGGCGGCTCGGTCACGCTGGCCAACGAAGCCCGGGAGCACCTCGTTCGCCTCGCCGGCGGTGACGCGCGGCGCGTACTGACGTACTTGGAGGCCGCGGCCAACGCCGCAGAACGCCGGGACGACCGGACCATCGACCTGCCCACCGCCGAGCGCGCGGTCGACCGGGCGGCCATCCGGTACGACCGGGCCGGCGACCAGCACTACGACGTGACCAGCGCGCTGATCAAGTCGATCCGGGGCAGCGACGCCGACGCCGCGTTGCACTACCTGGCCCGGATGGTAGAAGCGGGGGAGGACCCCCGGTTCCTCGCCCGCCGGCTGGTGATCCTAGCCAGCGAGGACATCGGGCTGGCCGATCCGACCGCGCTGCAAACGGCCGTGGCGGCTGCTCAGGCCGTCCAGCTGATCGGGTGGCCGGAAGCCCAGATCACGCTCGCCCATGCCGTCATCACGCTCGCGCTGGCGCCCAAGTCCAACAGCGTTGTCAAGGCCATCGCGGCCGCGGTGTCCGACGTAAGAGCCGGATTGGTCGGACCGGTGCCTCCGCAGCTGCGCGACGCTCACTACGCGGGCGCCAAACACCTCGGCCATGGCAGGTCGTACGCGTACGCACATGATGACCCGCGCGGAGTCGTCGCGCAGCAGTACGCCCCCGACGTGGTCATGGACAAGCAGTACTACGAACCGGGTACCCGCGGCGCCGAGCGCGACTACGCCGACCGGTACACCCGACTCAAGAAGATCGTCAGGGGTGAATAGGACGACTCCGCCAGGGAGGGGGCCCGGCGGAGTCGCCCCACTTTCTACCGCGTCACCGCTGCCGGGTAAACCAGCGCCCACTGGTTGGACTCGCCGGCGCGCCTGACGGTGAACGACACGCAGTGAACTGGTCGGATACGTGGTCCGGGGAGTACCTGGGGAGTGGCCGGGGCGCGGTAGGGTCGGACGCTGGTAATCCATCCGGCGAGGAGGAACGCGAGACATGTCCGTCGGCGAGATCGCGGCGCTACTGGCCGCTGCCGCCTTCATAGCGCTCGTGGCGCTGCTGGCGGTCCCCATCCTCAAGCTCGGCAAGACGGTTGACGAGCTCACCCTGACGGTCCGCGATTTGCGCCGTGAACACGTCGCGAAGACCGCTGTCACCGTCGACGAGACCAACGAGCTGCTCGCGTCGGCGAACACGCAGTTGAACCGCGTCGATGCGATCACTTCCAACGCCCAGACGGTCACCAGCAACGCGGCGGCCCTGTCCTCGTTGTTCGCCGCGACGCTGGGCGGTCCACTGGTGCGGACGGCTGCCTTCACCTACGGCGTCCGGCGGGCACTGGCCGACCGGCGCGATCGCCGCGAAGGTCGGAGGCGGCGATGAAACGCGTATTCTGGATCGCCCTCGGCGCCACGGCAGGCATTCTCATAGCCCGGCGGCTCACCAAGGCGGCGCGCAACCTCACTCCAGAAGGTGCGGCCGGTCGGGTCGCGGGCGCGATGGGTGGGCTGACCCAGGCGTGGCGCGAGTTCGCCGACGATGTCAAGGCGGGAATGGCCGAACGCGATATCGAGCTGCGTGAGGCCCTGGGTATTGCCGACAATGGCACTGCAACCGAAGTCGACATCGACCGGCTGAACCACATGTTCGACTACGACTATCCGAGGGGCACCTGAGACGATGGAGACGGCCGAGATCCGGCGCCGCTTCCTGGACCACTTCGAGCGCGAAGGGCACACGGTTGTGCCCAGCGCTTCCCTGGTCTCACCCGACCCGACGCTGCTGTTCACCGTCGCCGGCATGGTGCCGTTCATCCCGTACCTGACCGGTAGGGAGACTCCTCCGTTCAGGCGCGCCGCCAGCGTTCAGAAATGCGTGCGCACTCTCGATATCGACGAAGTGGGAAAGACCACGCGGCACGGCACCTTCTTCCAGATGAACGGCAACTTCTCGTTCGGCGACTACTTCAAGGAAGGTGCCATCACCTACGCCTGGGATCTGATCACCAAGTCCCAGTCCGACGGCGGATACGGGTTCGATCCCGACAAGGTCTGGGTGACCGTCTACCACGACGACGACGAGGCCGCCGGGCTGTGGAAACGCATCGCGAAGCTGCCTGACGAGCGGATCCAGCGGCGCGGCAAGAAGGACAACTACTGGCATACCGGTCAGCCGGGTCCTGGCGGCCCCTGCTCGGAGATCTACGTCGACCGCGGCCCTGAATACGGGCCGGACGGCGGGCCGATCGTCGACGAGGACCGGTTCCTCGAGATCTGGAACCTGGTCTTCATGCAGGAGGCGGTCACCGACGTCAAGGCCAAGGACGATTTCCGCGTCGTCGGCGACCTGCCGAACAAGAACATCGACACCGGCATGGGCCTGGAGCGGGTGGCTTTCCTGCTCCAAGGAGTCGAGAACATGTACGAGATCGACCAGGTGATGCCGGTCATCGAGCGTGCGGCCGACCTCTCGGGTAAGAAATACGGCCGGCACGCCAAAGGTGATCCCGGTTACGACGACGACGTCCGGATGCGGGTCATCGCCGACCACATCCGCAGTGCTCTCATGCTGATCGGCGACGGCGTCGCGCCCTCGAACGAGGCCCGCGGCTACGTCGTGCGCCGCCTGCTGCGCCGCAGCGTCCGTGCGATGCGGCTGCTAGGTGTTGACGAGCCGACCCTGCCGGAACTGCTGCCGGTCAGCAAGGACGCGATGAAGGCGGCCTACCCGGAGCTCGAGCGCGAGTTCGACCGGATCTCGCAGATCGCGTACGCCGAGGAGGAGGCGTTCCGAAAGACACTGCGGATCGGAACCCAGATCTTCGACTCGTCGGCGGTCCAGATCAAGCGGACCGGCAGCACCACGCTGTCCGGAGACACCGCGTTCAAGCTCCACGACACCTACGGCTTCCCGATCGACCTCACCCTCGAGATGGCGGCTGAGCAGGGCCTGACCGTCGACGAGATCGAGTTCCGCCGGCTGATGTCCGAGCAGCGTCACCGGGCGAAGGAAGACGCGCGCCGCAAGAAGACCGGCGCGGTCGACCTGTCCGTGTATCGAGGCGTCGCGGACGAGCTCGAGCGGCCCGTCGAGTTCACCGGCTACGACGAGGTGACGACGTCCGGAACGGTCCGCGGGCTTCTCATCGGTGGCGCGGAGACCGTCGAAGCCGAGGCGGGCGACGAGATCGAGATCGTGCTGGACCGGACTCCGTTCTACGCCGAAGGTGGTGGGCAGCTCGCCGACCAGGGCGTGATCGAAGTCGCCGGCGGTGGCCGGATCGAGGTCCTGGATGTCCAGTCTCCGATCACCGGCCTTATCGTGCACCGGGCCCGGGTGCTGTCCGGGTCGGTCGCGGTCGGTGCGGAGGCGCAGGGCGTCGTCGACGTCGAGCGGCGCCGTTCGATCTCCCGCTCGCACACAGCCACGCACATGGTGCACAAGGCGTTCCGCGAGGCGCTCGGAGAGACGGCCACGCAGGCAGGCTCGGAGAACTCGCCGGGGCGCTTCCGGTTCGACTTCGCGGCGACCGGAGCCGTTCCGCCGACCGTCCTGGCCGACGTAGAGGCCCGGGTCAACGACCTGCTGGCCGCGGACTTGCAGGTGCACGCGGAGATCATGAGCCAGCAACAAGCCATCGCCGCCGGTGCGCTCGCGCTCTTCGGCGAGAAGTACGGCGATCGGGTGCGCGTCGTGTCGGTAGGCGACTGGGCGCGCGAGCTCTGCGGTGGTACTCATGCCCGCCGGTCGGGCCAGCTCGGCCTGGTCAAGCTGCTCCACGAATCGTCCATCGGGCAGGGCGTGCGCCGGGTGGAGGCCCTCGTCGGCGTCGATGCTTACAAGTTCCTCGCCCGCGAGCACATCCTCGTTCACCAGCTGACCGAGGCCCTGAAGGTACGGCCCGAGGAGTTGCCGAGCCGGATCGACTCGATCGTGACTCAACTTCGCGATGCGCAGCGCGAGATCGACCGGATGCGGCGATCCCAGTTGCTTTCGGGGGCGGCCACCCTCGCCGGCGAAGCCCGCGACATCGGCGGCACGCTTGTTGTCGCCCACCAGCTTCCCGACGGCACGGCGAACGCCGACGACATGCGCACCCTGGCCCTGGATGTGCGGGGTCGGCTTCCGATCGACCGGCCCGGCGTGGTCGCAGTCGCGGGAGTTGCCGGCGAACGGCCGTTGGTGGTTGTGGCGGTCAACGACGCAGGGCGCTCCGCCGGGCTCAAAGCCGGTCAACTTGTCAGGGCCGCGGCCCAGACACTCGGCGGAGGCGGCGGTGGCAAGGACGACGTGGCCCAGGGCGGCGGCACCGACCCGACAAAGGTCGGTGACGCTCTTGGCGAGGTAGTGCAGGTCGTCGCCGCCACAACAGGGGAGCGTTGAGCCTGCGACCGGGAGTCCGGATCGGTGTGGACGTGGGGTCGGTCCGCATCGGAGTGGCGGTCAGCGATCCGCGGGGAGTGCTGGCCACGCCGGTCGAGACGGTCGCCCGTGGCACCGGCGACCTGCGGCGGATCGCCGAGCTGGTGACCGAGCGCGATGCGATGGAAGTGGTCGTGGGGCTGCCCCGGTCGCTGTCCGGCAGTGAGGGACCAGCTGCGGAGGCGGCGAGAGGCTTCGCTCAACGATTGGCCCGGCATGTGGCACCATGCCCAGTACGACTGGTCGATGAGCGGTTGAGCACGGTGAGCGCGAGCCGAGCGATGCGTTCGAGCGGAGTTTCAAGTCGCGAGGCCCGGGGGACCATCGACCAGGCGGCTGCGGTGGTGATTCTTCAAGATGCGTTGGATTTCGAGCGAACCTCGGGCCGCGCACCCGGCGAAACGGTGCAACTGGAGCGATGAGCTACTTCGACGAGCTGACCGACGAAGAGACCTACACACCGCGGCGTGAGCGGCGACGACGTCGGCGCAAGCGGCGCGGCTTCGGATCATTCCTCGCCGTTGTCCTATCGCTGGCAGTCGTCGGCGGCATCGTGTACGGCGCCGTCACGTTCGGCCGGGAATGGCTGGGCGAGCTGTTCGCCGGCCCGGCAGACTACGAAGGACCCGGGCAGGGTTCGGTAGAGGTGACGATCCCGCCGGGGGCGACGATCCGGCAGATCGGCAACATTCTCGTCGACGCCGACGTCGTCGCCAGCTCCGATGCCTTCGTCAACGCCGCTCAAGACCACCCGGACGGCCTGTCGATCCAGGCCGGGGACTACACGATGATGCAGCAGATGAACTCCGCCGACGCGGTGGAAGCGCTGCTCGGCGCAACCGCCATCGTCGGCAGAGTGACGATTCCGGAGGGCTTCCGCACCGAGCAGGTCGTGGTCAGAATCGCCGAGGAGACAGAGTTCACTGAGGAGGATCTGAACGCCGCTATCGAACGGGCGCCCGAACTCGGCCTGCCCGAATACGCAGGGGGATTCACCGAAGGTTTCCTCTTTCCGGCCACGTACGACATCCGCCCTGACACGACCGCCGAGTCCCTGATCCAACTGATGATCAACAGGTTCATCCAGGCGGCCGAAGACGTCGATCTCGAGGCGCGAGCCGAGGCGGCCGGCTACTCCCCACTAGAAGTGGTCACCATGGCGAGCATCATCCAGCGGGAGGTCCGCCACGTCGAGGACATGACCAACGTCGCCGAGGTGATCTACAACAGGCTGGCCGGTGATTGCGCGCCGATGGGCGTACCGGAGCAACGGCTGCAGATGGACTCCACCGTCCACTACGCCTTGAACTCCTACGAAACCGTCTACACGACCGAGGAAGAACGGGCCACCGACTCTCCCTACAACACATATCGCAACGGCGGTTTGCCGCCGGGTCCGATCGCCTTGCCTGGCGAGGATGCACTCAACGCCGCCCTCGCCCCATCCGGCGAGGACTACTGCTACTTCGTCACCGTCGACCTGGAAAGCGGCGAGACGAGGTTCGCGGTTACCGAGGCCGAGCACCAGGCCAACGTCGCAGAGTCACGGTCGTGACAGCCGACGGCGCGGCGCAGCGGTGCGGGGTGCTGGGCTCGCCCGTATCGCACTCCCTCTCGCCGAACCTGCATCGGGCGGCCTACGAGTACCTCGGCCTGGGCTGGTCGTACACGGCGCACGAGGTCCGGGAGACCGAGCTGGCCGGATTCGTCCGCGCACTCGACGAGTCATGGCGAGGCCTGTCGCTCACCATGCCGCTCAAGCGGGTGGCCTTGGACGTTGCCAGCCGGGTGAGCGAGCTGGCCGAGACGGTGGGCGCCGCCAACACCCTGGTGCGGGAAGGCGACGGCTCCTGGTCCGCCGACAACACCGACGTCGCAGGGCTCGTAGCGGCGATTCGCGACCGCGGCGTCGCCCGGCCCGAATCCGTGTGCGTGTGGGGCGGTGGCGCTACGGCCTCGAGTGCGGTCGCTGCGCTGAACGGCCTGGGCACGACCGAGATCCATCTGCACGCCCGCGACCGCAGCCGTGCGGCCGGACCGCTCGCAGTGGCCGACCGGCTCGGGTGCACCCTCGCGGTGCTCCCGTGGCAGGTGCGCGCCGAGTGCGCGGCAGCAGATCTTGTCGTGTCGAGCGTTCCCGCGGGCGCGGCCGATGTGCTGACAGACGCGCTCGCGGAGAACGCCGGGCCACATCGCATGCTCTTCGACGTGGTCTACGACCCGTGGCCGACTCCGCTGGCCGCCGCCTGGGAGAAGCGTGGCGGAGGGGTGATCAGCGGGCTGGACATGCTGGTTCACCAGGCGGTCGGCCAGCTCAAGCTGATGACCGGTCACCAGGTGCCCGCTCGTGTGCTTTACGCGGCGATCCGGTGACGACTGCCGTCATGGCTCTGCTGGGCCTGGCCGCTGGGGCGACACTTCCGTGGATCATCGCGCGGTTGCCTGATCGGGCCCCGGACCCGGACGAGACCTTCCGGACCCCGTACCGGACTTTGGCGGCCGCGCCGCGGCTCGGCTGGCTGCTCGGTGTGGCGACGGCAGCGTCGTGGGCCGCACTCGCGACCGGCGCGGGTCCGGGTGTCGCGCTGCTCGCGTACCTGTTCGTGGCGTGGGTGGGCGTGGCCTTGTCGTACATCGATATCCGCGAGCATCGGCTGCCGGACTGGCTCAACTATTCGGCATTCGTGGGCGCCGCGACCCTCCTCGCGGTCGCGGCCCTCGTGGACGGGACGTGGGGACCGTACGGGAGGGCCTGGCTTGCGGCCGCCGCGATGACCGCCGGTTACGCCGTCCTGGCCCTGCTACGGCCCGGGGAGCTTGGTCTCGGTGACGTCAAGCTGGCCGCATCCCTGGGCCTGATTCTCGGGTGGATCGGCTGGGGCCACGTCATACTGGGGGCTTTTGCCGGGTTCCTGCTCGGCGGCCTGTTCTCCATAGGGCTGCTCGCCACCGGCCGCGCGACACGACGAAGCCACATCCCGTTCGGCCCGTTCATGCTCGCCGGGGCTCTCGTAGTGGCAGCCTGGGGCGCCCCACTTCTCGCGGCCTACCTCGGCGACTGACGCCCCGCCGGAGGGTGAAAGGATTTCGGGCATGCTCCGATGGCTCACTGCGGGGGAGTCTCACGGCCCCGCACTGTTGGCGACGCTGGAGGGCCTGCCGGCTGGTGTCGAGATCACGACGGCTGCGGTGGCGGCCGCCCTGGCCCGGCGGCGGCTGGGTTATGGCCGCGGCGCGCGAATGACTTTCGAGAAGGACGAAGTCAGCTTCCTGGGCGGGGTGCGGCACGGGCGGACGCTTGGCGGACCTATCGCCGTCCACATCGCCAACACCGAGTGGCCGAAGTGGGAACGGGTGATGAGCCCGGATCCGGTCGAGCGGTCCGAACTCGAAGGACTGGCGCGCAACGCACCGCTCACCCGCCCGCGCCGGGGGCACGCCGATCTGGTCGGTATGCAGAAGTACGGCTTTGACGAGGCCCGGCCCGTTCTCGAGCGCGCCAGCGCCAGGGAGACCGCTGCCAGGGTCGCGCTCGGCGCGGTGGCGGCGGCCTTCCTCGACCAAGCGAGCGCCATCCGGCTCGTCAGTCACACGGTTGGAGTCGGGACGGTCATGGCGCCCGTGGGTTCGATCCCGAAACCCGAGGAAGTCAACCAACTCGACGACGATCCGTTGCGTTGCTACGACGCCGACGCCAGTGCCGCGATGGTGACCGAGGTCGACAGGGCCCATGCCGACGGCGACACGCTAGGCGGGGTCGTCGAGGTGGTCGGCTACGGATTGCCGCCGGGCCTGGGCAGCCACGTGCATTGGGACCGCCGCCTGGACGCCCGACTGGCGGGTGCGCTGATGGGTATTCAGGCGATCAAGGGGGTCGAGATCGGCGACGGGTTCGAGTTGGCACGCACCCGCGGCTCGGCCGCCCATGACGAGATCGTCCCATCCGAGCACGGCCCTCGCCGCACGTCCGGTCGCTCCGGCGGCACGGAGGGCGGCATGTCCACGGGCGAGGTGTTACGGGTGCGGGCTGCGATGAAACCGATCTCGACCGTCCCTCGCGCCCTGCGGACCATCGACACCGCGACGGGCGAGGCGGCGGCGGCCCACCACCAGCGCTCGGACGTGTGTGCCGTGCCGGCGGCCGGTGTGGTCGCCGAGGCGATGGTCGCACTCGTGCTCGCCGACGCGGTGCTGGAGAAGTTCGGCGGCGACTCGGTCGGCGAGACGGCCCGAAACCAGCGCTCGTACCTGGACGCGCTGCCCAAGCACCTGGCGGCAGAAGCGTGAGCCCGCAGCTGGTGATAGTGGGGCCGCCCGGAGCCGGCAAGACAACGATCGGCACGTTGGTGGCCGACAGACTCGGCAGCGAGTTACGCGACACCGATGCCGACATCGAGCGCACGGCGGGCAAACCGATCAGCGAGATCTTCGTCGACGACGGTGAAGCCGCGTTCCGGGCTCTCGAGCGCCAGGCCGTGGCCACCGCCCTCGCCGAACACGACGGCGTGGTAGCGCTGGGCGGGGGAGCCATTCTCGACGAGGGGACGCGGGCGATGCTGGAATCGGTGCGGGTGGTCTTCCTGGACGTCGGCCTGGCCGATGCCGCGTCCCGCGTCGGGCTCAACCGGGACCGCCCGCTGTTGATCGGGAACCCGCGAGCGCAGCTCAACAGGCTGATGAACGAGCGACGCCCGCTCTACGAGCAGGTGGCGACGATCATCGTCGACACGTCCGGACGTCCACCGGAGGATGTCGCCGACGAGGTGCTGCGACATGTCGGCTGAGCCGACTCGGATCGCCGTGGGTGGCGAGGGCTCGTACCAGGTCGTCATAGGGACCGGCCTGCACGGTGAGCTGCCGGCGATGCTCGGCGACGCCATGCGGGTGGCCGTGGTCCACCCGCGGGCCATGCGAACGGCCGGCGAGCAATTGCGGGACGACTTGGGTGCGTACGGCTACCAGACCCGCCTGCTGGAGGTGCCGGACGCGGAGGCCGCCAAGACCGTCGAGGTTGCGGCCACGTGCTGGTCGGCTCTGGGCCGGATCGGCATGACCAGGTCCGATGCCATCGTCGCTATCGGCGGCGGGGCCACCACCGACCTGGCCGGATTCGTGGCCGCGACCTGGCTGCGCGGAGTGCGATGTGTTCTGCTGCCGACGACGGTGCTCGGCATGGTCGACGCGGCGGTCGGCGGCAAGACCGGGATCAACACCGCGGAAGGCAAGAACCTGGTGGGGGCCTTCCACCCGCCGGCGGGCGTGATATGCGACCTGAGCTCGCTGGAGACACTGCCGCCGCATGAGTACGTGGCCGGGCTCGCCGAAGTCGTCAAGGCGGGGTTCATCGCCGATCCGGCCATCCTTGAGCTGGTCGAGTCGGATCCCGCCGGGGCGGCACGGCCGGGCGGCGGCCTCACCCGCGAGTTGATCGAGCGGTCGGTGCGGATCAAGGCCGAGGTGGTGTCGGCCGACCTGCGTGAGTCGGGCCTCCGCGAGATCCTGAACTACGGGCACACCCTCGGCCACGCGATCGAAAAGGTCGAGCAGTACCGGTGGCGCCACGGCGCCGCCGTCTCGGTGGGAATGGTCTTCGCGGCCGAGTTGGCCAGATTGGCCGGCCGCCTCGACGACGCCACCGCCGACCGGCACCGCACCATACTTGAATCGCTCGGCCTGCCGACCACGTATTCGGCGGCGGCTTGGCCGCGGCTGCTCGACACGATGCGTATCGACAAGAAGGCTCGGGGGGCGACGCTGCGGTTCGTTGTGCTGGATGGGCTCGCCGAACCAGGGATACTCGACGGGCCGGATCCCGAGCTACTGGCCGCCGCGTTCGCCGAGATCTCGAGTTAGGAGCCGCCCGATGACCCGAGTGCTGGTGCTGAATGGGCCGAACCTGGGACGCCTTGGTATCCGTGAACCAGATGTGTACGGTGCCACGAGCTTCGACGAGCTGGCCAAGCAGTGCCTCGAGGCCGGACGCGAGCTGGGCCTCGACGTCGAGGTACGCCAGACCGATGACGAGTCCGAGCTGCTGCGCTGGCTCCACGAGGCGGCCGACGCCCGTGCGCCGGTGATCCTGAATCCGGCGGCGTTCACTCACTACTCCTACGCGGTGCGCGACGCGTGTGCTCAACTCACCGCGCCGCTGATCGAGGTGCACATCAGCAATCCCGCCGCGCGGGAGGCGTTCCGGCACACCAGCGTCATCGCAGATGTCGCGACCGGGACGATCGCCGGGTTCGGCATCGACTCGTACCTGCTCGCCCTGCGTGCCATGGCCACCCTGGTGTCGGACCGATGAGCCACGCCATCCGCGCGGCATCCCACGCCGATGTCGACGCGATGGCCGAGGTGTGGGTCCTTGCCGACGGCCAGCGCCGGGCCGACATCGGACTGCCGGCGACGGCCACGATCGAGCAGGCACGCCACCTCGTCATAGACCGGCTCGGCCGCGCGGGAAGCATTCCCGTCGTCGCTCGCGACGGCGACCAGGTGGTGGCGATGGCAATCGGGCTCCCGGCCCGCGAGAACGACGGAGCGGGGTCGGAGGTCATCCCCGGGCTGCTGCACGTGTCGCTCGTTGCCGTCGTTCCGACAGCCTGGGGACGCCGGCTGGCCGCGCGAGTGTTGACCACGCTGCTGGACGACGCCCGGACCGCCGGCTACACGGCAGCCCAGCTGTGGACCCACGAATCGAACGTGCGGGCCATCGCGGTCTACGAGCGGCTCGGTTTCTCCCGAACGAGCCGGACCAAGGTCGACATCCACGGCGAGATCATCGCGCACTGGCATCGAGCGCTGATCTGAGCGCAGCCGCGCGTACCCTTGTCTCTCGTGCCGGAAATCCACGCCAAACGTCGCAGTCGGCTAGCCGCCGCCGTCCAGCAGGCCGGTGCCGACGCCGCCCTCATCACCCGCCTGGTCAACGTCCGCTACCTGACCGGCGTGGCCAGCAGCAACGCCGCCGTCCTGATCCGGCCTGCGGGCGAAGCCATGCTGGCCACCGACAGCAGATACATAACTGCCGCCGAGGCGATCGCTCCGGACGTCGAGATCGTGATGGACCGGGCGGTCGCCACGTCGCTGGCCCGGCGAGCCGCTGATGGCCGAACGATAAGGCTGGGCGTCGAGGAGCATGACGTGACGCTGGAGCTGGCCGCGACCATCTCCGAAGCCGCCGAGGGGGTCGAGCTCGTGCACTTGGGCCGGCCGGTGGAGCAGCTTCGTCTCGTCAAGGACGACGACGAACTGGCGCTCATCGCGCAGGCCTGCGCGATCTCGTGCCGAGCGCTCGAAGATCTCTACGCCGCGGGTGGCTTCACCGGCCGGACCGAGAAGCAGATCGCCCGCGACCTGGAGAACCGGATGTTCGCCCACGGCGCCGACGGGCTCGCTTTCGAAACCATCGTCGCGTCCGGCCCGAACAGCGCCATCCCGCACCACCGGCCGACCGACCGCGTCGTCGAACGAGGCGAGTTCCTTAAGATCGACTTCGGTGCCCTGTATCGCGGCTACCACGCCGACTGCACTCGCACATCGGTCGTCGGCGCGCAGCCCACCGCGTGGCAGCGGGAGATCTACGAGCTCGTCGCCTCGGCCCAGCGGGCCGGGCGAGACGCCCTGGCCCCCGGCGTCGAGTACGTCGCGGTTGACGAGGCGGCCCGCGAAGTGATCAAGGCGGCCGGCCACGGCGACCACTTCGGCCACGGCACCGGACACGGGGTCGGCCTGGAGATCCACGAGGCGCCGTCGCTCGGCTACGCAGCAGAAGGTAAACTCGTCGATCGCACTCCCGTCACCGTCGAGCCTGGTGTGTACGTTCCTGGCCGAGGCGGCGTTCGCATCGAGGACACTCTGGTCGTCCGCGACGGTGCGGAGCCGGAGCTGCTCACGACCACAACCAAGGACCTGCTCGTCCTGGACGCGTAGACGAGCCGAACGTAAGAAGGCGCATGGCTACAACCAACGATCTGAAGAACGGCCTCGTGCTCAACCTCGACGGCCAGCTGTGGACCGTCATCGACTTCCAGCACGTCAAGCCCGGCAAGGGTGGCGCGTTCGTACGGACCAAGCTCAAGAACGTGCTGTCCGGCAAGGTGGTCGACAAGACGTTCAACGCCGGCGTGAAAGTCGATACCGCAACTGTTGATCGCCGCGAGATGACCTACCTGTACCGCGACGGCAACGACTTCGTGTTCATGGACACCCAATCGTACGACCAGCTCCATGTCCCGCAGTCCGTGGTCGGAGACGCCGAGCACTTCATGCTCGAGAACCAGGACGCCATCGTCGGGCTGCACGAGGGGACGCCGCTGTTCGTGGAGCTTCCGGCGTCGGTTGTGTTGTCGATCGAGTACACCGAACCCGGCCTGCAAGGCGACCGGTCCAGCGGTGGAACCAAGCCGGCCCGCCTCGATACCGGGTTCGAGATCCAGGTACCGCTGTTCATCACCACTGGTGAGAAGGTCAAGGTCGACACGCGTGACGGCTCGTACCTCGGCCGCGCCTGCTAAGGCCCCCGATGGCTGCCCGCAGCAAGGCCCGCAAGCGGGCGCTCGACATCCTGTTCGAAGCCGAGATGCAAGGCATGCAGCTGTCGGCCACCCTCGCCCGCAGGCTCGCGAGCGCCGACCCGCCCCTCAACGAGTACACCGTCACGCTGGTCGAGGGAATCATCGCCCATCGGGAACGGATCGACGAGTTGCTGTCGACCTACGCAGTCGGATGGACGCTCGACCGGATGCCGGCCGTCGACCGCAACGTCCTGCGCATCGGTGTATTCGAGATCGTCTACCGCGACGACGTGCCGGACGCTGTTGCGATAAGTGAGGCGGTCAACCTGGTCCAAGACCTGTCTACCGACGATTCGCCGGGCTTCGTGAACGGCCTGCTCGGCCGGATCGCCGAGGTCAAGCCCAGGCTCTCTGCCTGAGCGTGCGCCGGACCATGTCGACCACCCAGTCGGGCCGTCCGGTGATCTGCCGCCAGGTGAACCGCAGGACCACGTAGCCTGCTGCCGCGAACTCGTCGTATCGCTGCGTGTCGATCTCGAGCCGGGTCGGTCCGCTGTGATTGAGAACGCTTTCGGCCTCGATGACCGTGCGAGATGCCTCGTGCCCGAGGTCCGGGTGCCAGACGTCGCCGGTGGAGATCTTGATCGGCAGCTGCGGCTCGAAGATCGGCAGGCCCGCCTC
>DATHUM010000164.1:0-5729 GCA_035462225.1 Jiangellaceae bacterium
CCGAAGCACCGCCCGCCGGGATCGCCACGTCGCCGTACGATGAGCTGGCCGGGCGGACGGCCGAGCAGGCACGGCGCCGCATCACGATGTTGCTGGCCGAGGCCGGTGCGCTGATCGGTGAACCTCGCGAGATCGTGCACCCCGTCAAGTTCTACGAGAGGGGCGAGCGACCGCTCGAGATCGTCACCAGTCGGCAGTGGTACATCCGCAACGGTGGGCGAGACGGTGGCCTGCGTGCCGACCTGCTGCGGCGTGGGGACGAGCTGGCCTGGGTGCCGGACTTCATGCGGCACCGGTACGAGCACTGGGTGACGGGCCTGACGGGCGACTGGCTGATCAGCCGGCAGCGGTTTTTCGGGGTTCCGGTCCCGGTCTGGTACCGGGTCGGGCCGGACGGGGAGATTCGGTACGACGATGTGATCGTTCCAGCCGAGGAAGACTTGCCGATCGACCCCGCATCGGAGGTCCCGGCCGGGTTCGATGAGTCGCAGCGCGGCCGGGCCGGAGGATTCGTCGGCGATCCGGATGTCATGGACACCTGGGCGACATCGTCGCTCACCCCGCAGATCGTCTGCGGCTGGGAACGGGATCCCGACCTGTTCGCCCGGACGTTTCCGATGGATCTGCACGCGCAGGCGCACGAGATCATCCGAACCTGGCTGTTCACTTGTGTGCTGCGCTCGCACTTGGAGCATGGTTCGCTGCCGTGGCGGCGGGCGGCCATCTCGGGCTTCGTCGTCGACCCGGACCGCAAGAAGATGAGCAAGTCGGCCGGCAACGCGACGACTCCGGTCGGGGTTCTGGAGAACTACGGCGCCGACGCGGTGCGGTGGCGGGCGGCCGGTGCGCGTCCGGGCTTGGATACGCCGTTCGACGAGAAGCAGATGAAGGTGGGTCGGCGACTGGCCACCAAGATCCTGAACGTCGGCCGGTTCGTGCTGGGACTTGGTGAGTCCGGGGAATCCGGGCAGCTGGCCGAGCCGCTGGACCTGGCGATGCTTTCGAACCTTGCCGACGTGGTCCGCGAGGCCACGGCGTCGTTCGATCGTTACGACTACACAAGTGCTCTGGAACCTACCGAGCGGTTCTTCTGGACGTACTGCGACGACTATGTCGAGCTCGTGAAGGACCGCGCCTACGGTGACCGCGGACCGGCGCCAGCGGCGGCCGCGAAGTCGGCGCTGCGACTGGCGCTCGATGTCCAGCTGCGGCTCTTCGCGCCGATCATGCCGTTCGTCACCGAGGAGGTCTGGTCGTGGTTCCATGACGGTTCGATCCACCGGGCCGGCTGGCCGAAGCCGGACGAGCTGCCGCGCGGCGGCTCGCCGGATGTGCTGGCGGCCACCGGAGCGGCACTGTCGGGCATCCGCGCCATCAAGTCCGAGCGCCGGCTCTCGATGCGTGCGGAACTCGAGAACGTGACCGTTCGCGGGCCGGCGGACCTGCTCGAAAGGATCGCTATCGACGATCTGGCGGCCGCCGGCCGCGTCGCGACATTGACACGCGTCCACGATGCGACGGCAACCGAGATATCGGTGATCGCATAGCTAGGGTTAAGTGCGGCGTGGGGTGGTACAGGGGGCTCAAGAGGGGGACCGGTGCCGAACGAAAGATCGGTGGCTGCATCAGTCACCAACGGAGTTGTCGAAGCGGAGTTCTCGCCTCAGGTTCAGCTGAACCTGAACGTGCGCGGCCTTTCCAAATCCGCGACGGTGGCGATCAACGAGCGTTGCACTGCGCTGGTCCGGGAGGGTCGTGAGGTCGTACGCCTCGGCCTCGGCCAGTCACCGTTCCCCGTTCCAGACGTCATGGTCCGCGCTCTGCGTGAACACGCCGCGGAGAAGGACTACCTGGCGGTCAAGGGGTTGCCCGAACTGCGCCGGGCGATCGTCGGCTATTACCGGCGCACTCAGGGGCTGGAGTACCTGCCGGAGAACATCCTGGTCGGGCCGGGTACCAAGGAGCTGATGTTTCTGGTCCAGCTCGTGTATTACGGCGATCTGGTGATCCCCGCGCCTAGCTGGGTCTCGTACGCGCCGCAGGCCCGGATCATCGGCCGCAACCTGCACTGGCTGCCGACCGAGATCCAGACGGGGCTTGGCGTCACTCCGCAGGCGCTGGAGCGATTGTGTGCGGGCGACCCGCACCGTCCACGCCTGCTGATCCTGAACTACCCGGGAAACCCGACGGGGACGGCCTACTCCGACGACCAGTTGCGCGAGATCGCGCAGGTCGCTCGCAAGTACCGGGTGCTGCTGCTTGCCGATGAGGTCTACAGCGGATTGCGCTTCGACGGCGAACACGTGTCGATAGCCCGGTACTACCCGGAGGGCACGATCATCAGCAACGGCCTGTCCAAGTGGGCCGGGGCTGGGGGCTGGCGGATCGGCGCGTTCGCCTTCCCGGCGACGTTGACCTGGTTGGCCGACGCGATGGCGGCGGTCGCCAGCGAGACGTTCACCTCGACCGCGGCGCCGATCCAGTTCGCCGCGATCCACGGGTTCGAGGCCAGCGCCGAGTGTGAGGACTACCTGACGCGCGCCCGCAAGGTGCTCCGGGGTCTGATGCTGCACAGCTACGACCGGCTGCGTTCGGTGGGAGCGGAGCTGGCGGCGCCCAAGGGCGGGTTCTACGTGTTCCCCAACTTCACCGCCCCGCGGACCCGGCTCGCCGAGCGTGGCATCGAGTCGAGCCGAGAGCTGTGCGAGCGTGCACTGGACGAACTCGGGGTGGCGGTCCTGCCGGGCAACGACTTCGGGCGGCCCGACCACGAGTTGTCGGTGCGGATCTCATGCGTCGACTTCGACGGTGGCGCCGCCTTGGATGCCGCTGGGGATCTCGGCACGGACGAGGATCCGGGCGAGGACTTCCTCCAGAAGTACTGCAACCCCACGTTCGACGCGATCAACCGGCTGGCCGACTGGGTGGCCGGCTCCTAGGTTGCAGGTCATCTGATCGTCGCTCGAAGTCCCTTCTCCACTTGACATAGGGGTACCCAAACGCTAATACTCGACTACAAGTAATCTGATAAGGATGTACGGAGGCGAGTATGGCAGCGGTTCGACGGAACCCGTTGGCCCTTGCGGTGCTGGTGCTGCTGCATGAGGAGCCGATGCATCCGTACCAGATGTCGGCCACGCTCAAAGAGCGGCGAAAAGAGCACAGCGTCAAGATCAACTATGGGTCGCTGTACGCAGTCGTCGAATCGCTGCTGAACCGCGGGCTGATCGAAGTGCGTGAGACCGTCCGCTCCGGCAACCGTCCCGAACGGACGGTCTACGGCATCACCGCAGCGGGCCGGCAGGAGATGATCGAGTGGCTCAGCCGGCTGCTGAGCGAACCGGTCAAGGAGTTCCCGCAGTTCGAGGCGGCGCTTTCGCTGATGCCCGCCCTGCCTCCGGACGAGGTGATCGAGCTGCTCGACCGACGGTGGGCCGCCCAACAGGCCGCGCTCGAGGTAGGCCGAAAGTCGATGGGCCGCGCCATCGACGCCGGCATGCCGCGGCTTTTCGCAATCGAGCACGAGTATGAGCTGGCCATGCTGGCCGCCGAGGTCGACTTCCTGTCCGCGCTGCTCGCAGACCTGCGCGACGGTACGTTAAGCGGTCTTGCGGGGTGGCGACGGCTGCATGAGCTTCGCGCCACAGATCTGTCCAACGACGAGATCTGGGCGATTCTTATCGACGAGTTCAAGGAGGAGTTCGCCTGGACCGAGCACGCCGACGAATTCGATTGACCGAACGGCCCCCGGCCGCGGTGCGGCAACACCGCAGGTCAGAGGCCATCCGAAACGCTTGAGCCGAGTACCACGGCGGCCTACAGCCCAAGGCGTCGCATCTGTAAGCGTAGGCCAGTCGCGGCATATCGGCTCTCCTCACCCTATTTGGAGGGAGAACCGTGTCCGAATCCACGCGCCTCGCGATCGAGGCGTCCGGCCTGACCAAGACTTACGGAAAGGGCGCAAAACAGGTCCGCGCTCTCGACGGCGTCACCTTCAGCGTGCCGTCCGGGACGGTGTTCGGTCTGCTCGGCCCGAACGGCGCCGGCAAGTCGACCATCGTCAAGATACTGACCACGCTCGCGACGGCCGACGAAGGGCAGGCGTTCGTCGCCGGAATCGACGTCGCACGTAACGCCGCCAGCGTCCGGAGTGCCATCGGCTACGTCCCGCAGAAGCCATGCTTCGACCCGACGGCCACCGGCTGGGAGAACCTGGCGCTGCAGGGCCACATCTACGGCCTGTCGGGCCGGGAGATCAAGGCCCGCTCGGCCGAGTTGCTCGAGCGATTCGCCCTGGCGGACTCCGCCGGCCGCAACACCAAGGCCTGGTCCGGTGGCATGCAGCGCAAGCTCGACGTCGCGCTCGGCCTCATCCATCGCCCACAGGTGCTCTTCCTGGACGAGCCCACGACCGGCCTGGACCCGCAGGCCCGAGCGGATATGTGGTCCGAGATCGCGGAGTTGACCCAGTCCGACGGCCTCACCGTCCTGCTCACCACGCATTACCTGGAAGAGGCCGACCACCTCGCCGGCCGGCTGGCGATCGTGGATCGTGGCCGGGTCGTGGCCGCAGGCACGCCAGCACAGCTGAAGGGCGAGCTGGCCGGTGACACGGTGCAGGTCGAGCTCGCCGAGCCCGCCGTCAACGGGCACGCTCGCGCGGCCATCGAGGCGGTTGTGGGGGTCGAGGACGTCTCCGCCGACGGTGTGCTGGTGCGGGCCCGCGTCGGAAATGGCGCAGCCACCCTGCCGGGCATGCTGGCCGCGCTCGACGCCGCGCAGATCCCACTGGCGTCGGTCACCGTCGCCCGCCCGTCCCTGGACGACGTATATCTGCGTCACGCCGGCCGCTCGTTCCACGCCGCCGACGAGGCAGGCACGAAGGAGGTCGCAGCATGACGACCGTGGTGACGCACTCGTCGCATCTTGCGGTTCGCAACCTACGGATTCTGTACCGGCAGCCGGTTTACCTGGCGTTCACGCTCGTCCAGCCGATGGTCTGGTTGCTGCTGTTCAGCCAGCTCTTCGAGCGGGTAGTGGAGCTGCCCGGGTTCGGGGACGTCTCGTACGTCGCGTACCTTGCGCCCGGTGTCATCGTGATGACCGCGATGATGAACGCGGGCTGGGCCGGCACCAGCCTGGTCGATGACATGGATCGCGGCGTGATGGACCGGTACCTGGCCTCGCCGGTACGCCGGGTCGCGATCGTCAACGGCATCCTGGCCTATCAGGCGGCAGTGACCGTCGTCCAGTCGCTGATCGTGTTCGGCGTCGCGCTTGCCATGGGTGCCCGGTACGAGGCCGGTGCCGTCGGCATCGTCGTGGTACTCGCGGCGGCGGTGCTGCTCGCATTGATCTTCGCAGCGCTCTCCTGTGCGGCCGCGCTGCTGATGCGGACCCAGGACGCGCTGATCGGGATCTTCCAGTTCCTGGCGTTCCCGCTGCTGTTCTTGTCCTCGACGCTGATGGCGGCGGCGTTACTGCCGGACTGGATCGGCTCGGTCGCCAAGTTCAACCCGGTCGACTGGGCGGTGGTAGCGAGTCGTGAGGCCCTGCTCTCGAGCCCGGATTGGGGCCTGGTCGGCGGGCGGGTCGCCCTGCTGGCCGCGCTGGCGGTCGTCATGACGTGGCTGTCGGCGCGAGCGTTCCGCGCCTACCAGCGCTCGGTCTAGTTGTCGAGCTCGGGGCGGGTGGCGCCTGCCAGCACCGCGGAAGGGGCCACCCGCCCC
>DATHUM010000165.1:0-1674 GCA_035462225.1 Jiangellaceae bacterium
GCAGAACAAGGAGCAGGCGATGCGGATCCTGCGCGCCCGGTTGCTCGCGGCCGCTCAGGAGGAGGCCGACGCCGCGGCCGCCGCGGAGCGCCGCAGCCAGGTGCGGACGGTTGACCGTTCCGAGCGGATCCGCACCTACAACTTCCCGGAGAACCGGATCTCCGACCACCGAGTCGGATACAAGGCGTACAACCTCGACTCCGTCCTGGAAGGTGACCTGGACGCGGTGATCCAGGCGCTGTCCGACGCGGACGCCTCCGAGCGAATGGCAACCGCCGCCCAATGAAGTTCGATCACGTTCGGCAGGCGTATCCATGCCGTACCACCCGCACGCGCCTGGTACGGCACCGGTTGATCACGTTCAGCAGGCTTGTCGGCACTCCAACAGGCGCACGCGCCTGGTACGGCACCAACACGCATGCTGAACGTGATCGAACGGAGCAAGGCACGGATGGGGCTGCGTGAACTGATCGCCGCAGCGGCGAAGCGGCTGACGGCCGCCGGCGTCGCCTCACCGAGGCACGATGCCGAAGTGCTGGCCGCCCACCTGCTCGGCGTTACCCGAGGAGAGCTGCAGCTACGGCCGGATCCCACCGACGCGTTCGTCAAGGAGTATGACGCCGCCGTACGGCGCCGGGCCGATCGAGAACCTCTCCAGCACATCACCGGCGTCGCACATTTCCGGCACGTGACCGTGCGAGTAGGCCCGGGCGTGTTCGTTCCCCGCCCGGAGACCGAACTCGTGGCCGGCGCAGCGATCGAGGCCGCGCGCGGAGTGGTCGCGGCCGGGCGGACCCCCCTCGTAGCGGACCTGTTCGCCGGGTCGGGTGCCATCGCACTGGCGGTGGCCGACGAGGTGCCGGCCGCGCAGGTGCATGCGGTCGAGGCGGACGACGGTGCCGTCGAATGGCTGCGCCGAAACGCCGAGAGCACATCGGTCATCGTCCACGACGCCGACGTCGACGGCTGCCTGCC
Organism: Jiangellaceae bacterium; assembly: GCA_035462225.1. Lineage (GTDB taxonomy): Bacteria > Actinomycetota > Actinomycetes > Jiangellales > Jiangellaceae > JASLBX01. The sequence continues at coordinate 976 of DATHUM010000165.1, forward strand.
CGAGATGGACGGCCGGCTGGACGTCGTCGTTGCGAATCCGCCGTACATCCCGACCGGGGCGACCATCCGCGACCCCGAAGTCGCCGCTCACGACCCTGCGGCGGCACTCTGGTCGGGCGCGGACGGGTTGGACGCCATGCGGGTCCTGGAGCGGACGGCGGCCCGGCTGCTACGCCCCGGAGGCCTGCTGATCGCCGAACACGCCGACGTCCAGGGTGACGCGGCGCCCGGTGTCTTCCAGCAGACCGGCCGCTGGTCGAACGTCGAAGACCACCTCGACCTCGCCGGCCGCCCGCGTTATGTGACGGCGAATCTAACGACGGCCACTTAGCACGCGTGAAGATCAAGTGGTCACGACACGCGAGGCGCCCGCGGCGTGTCGCCGTCAGTCGCGCACACTTGATCTTCGAAACCGCGCCCGTCGCTCCGGTAGCATCGCCCACGTGAGCCGGACGTACGACTGCACCGACCCCGCCCAGCGCGGTCGAGGTATCGCCGCGGCCGTCCGAGCAGTCAAACGCGGCAGGCTTGTCGTGCTGCCTACCGACACTGTCTACGGCGTGGGCTGCGACGCGTTCAACGAGTCGGCGGTGAACATGCTGTTGGCTGCCAAGGGTAGGGGTCCGGATATGCCGGTACCGGTTCTGGTCTCCTCGCCCGACATGCTGGCCGGCATCTCGGCCCAGTCGGGGGGACTGG
>DATHUM010000166.1:0-3080 GCA_035462225.1 Jiangellaceae bacterium
ATCCTCGACGTGCACCACGTCGATCACCCGAGGAGCCGGAACCACGGCCGGGCCAGTGGGTTGTCCGTGGGCTTCACCGCACAGTACGACGCCATGCGCGCCAGGTTCGGTGACCGGGTTGTCGATGGCGTCGCGGGTGAGAACGTCCTGGTCGAGACCGACGAGCAGGTCACGCCCGAGCGGTTGGCCGCCGGCGCCGTACGGACGCGTGATGGCCGGACCGTACCGTTCGCTGAGGTCGAGATCGCCGAGCCATGCGTCGAGTTCAGCAGATATGTGTTAGGCGTGGAGCCGTGGGATAAGTCGCAGCCCATGCGCGAGCCGCTCCGCGCCCTCATGGGCGGGATGCGAGGTTTCTACATCGCCCTGGCCGAGCCCGTCGAGCTCATGGTCGGCGACGAGCTGCTCCTGCCCTGACGATTCCTCGGCATCCCCACCAGGTGCGGTGTGGATCGTCGACAGACCGGGGCGGAGCGGGCGGGAATCTCCAAGGCCACGGTGGCACGGCCCATTGCTTCGCCGTGCAACCAAGCCTATGGTCGGAGGGCATCGGAGGCCTTACGTCACAAGGGAGTGCCGGAAGATGCCGACCAAGCTCCGTCCCGTCCTGCTCCTGCCGATAAGCCTCGTTGCCGCGCTCTTGGGCGCCGCCCCCGCCGCGACAAGCCAGGAAACCGCGACCGACCCGCCGGTGCAGTATCCGTTCGCCTGTACGGCGCAGGACCACGGGCTCGAGCTGATCGTCGACAACCAGGACGGTGAAGGCGTCGAAGTCCGCGACGAGCACGGCGAGCTGCTCGGATACAGCCGCGACTGCAACGCCGAGACGCGCACCTGGTACTACGCCGTCGACACCGACGGCAACCGGCACATCGTCCGCGATCATGACGAGGGGCCGATCGATGACATCGCCGAGCGCCTGGGCGGCAGCACGTTGGCCACAACAACCCTCACCGACGGCCGTGAGGTGCCGTACCTGATCAGGCACGAACGCGGCGTCATCAACAGGTTCATCTACTCGATATCGATGCTCACCACCGTCGAGGAGATCACCAGCGGTTCACCGGACGAACCGGACCGGAGCAACTGGAATGGCCGGCTGCTGTACCAGTTCCAGGGCGGCGTAGGCATCGGCCACAGTCAAGGCCGGTACGCCGAAGGCGACGCGATCACCGGCAGCCCGGACCGGCTGGGCAGGGGCTACGCCGTCGTCTACTCGACCGCCAACCGCACCGGCGAGCACTACAACCTGCTGCTGGGCGGCCGTACCGCCGTCATGCTCAAGGAGCATTTCGTCGCGACCCACCGTGAGCCGCAGTACACCGTCGGCCTGGGTGGATCCGGCGGTGCGATCCAGCAGTACGTCTATGCCCAGAATCACCCCGGCCTGCTGGATGCCCTCGTGCCCCAGCGCAGCTACCCCGACATGACTACGCAGACCATCCACGTCGGCGATTGCGCACTACTGGACCGGTGGATGGATCTGGAAGCCGACAACGACGATTTCTGGTCCGACTGGGACAACCGCAAGCTGCTGCAAGGACTCAACTCGATCGACGGCTACCTCGGCGGCAATGCGCGCGGGCTCAATCAGGCCAAACAACTGTTGGCTCAGCTCGGCGTCAATCTGCCTCAGCAGACCGGATCAAGCGAGTGTGTCGAGGGCTGGCTGGGGCTGCTCCCACTGGCCATGAACCCGACGTTCGGCAGCGAGACGAACTGGAGCCTGCTCGGCGACCAGGTCGATCAGATCGAACGCACACATTGGGACGACGTCCGCGAGGTGTACGGCATCGACCCCGAGACCGGATTCGCCCGTGTGCCGTGGGACAACGTCGGCGTCCAGTACGGCCTGCGTGCGGTTGCAGCCGGCGAGATCACGCCCGAGCAGTTCCTCGAGGTCAACGCCGAGGTCGGTACGTGGAAGGAAACGCCTGACATGGTCGCGGAGGGCGTGCCGTTCGAGAACCAGCAAGTGGTGATCGGGCGGATCGCCGCCCAGCGGGGCATCACACCCGCAGAAGTGCTCGTCGGGCTGGCCACCGGAGTCATTCCGTTCACCGAACTGTTCGACCCGTGGTCCTCGCGCAACGCGCACCTGTCGCCCGACGCCGGGACGACACCCGCACCGCGCCGCGACGGCGATCTCGCCGCGATTCGCGGTGCCTACGAGTCGGGCCTGGTGTTCCGCGGTGAACTGGCCCAGGAGGTCCCGATCATCGACATCCGCGACTACCTCGAGCCGGTGCTCGACATGCACAACTCACACCAGTCCTTCGCCGTCCGGCAGCGACTGATCGACGCCCAGGGCGACCACGACGGCCAGGTCATCTGGTTCCTCGGGACCGATGAGGACGGCGACGCACCTGCCGGGGAGGAGCTGACCCACGAGGCGCTGGACACCATCGCCGAATGGATGGCCAACCTGGCCGCCGACCCATCGCTGAGTGTCGCCGATGCCGCTCCCGAGCACGGCGTGGACCGGTGCTTCGGTGTAGACGGCCAACAGATCGCCAGCGGCGACGGCGTGTGGGACGGCATCCTGGACGACGGACCGGATGGCGAGTGCACCGCCCGGTTCCAGCCGCACACGACATCACGCATCGAGGCCGGCGGGCCGATCACCGGCGACATCTACAAGTGCCACCTCATGCCGGTCGAGACCGCGGTCGTCGAGGATCTGTACGGCACCTGGGAACCCGGTGCCGACGAGGAGGCACGGCTGGCGGAGATATTTCCAGGCGGAGTGTGCGACTACGACCTGCCGAGCGTGGGAGATCCGGCAGTCACCGTGGCGGGCGCCCCGGCCGTCCGGGTCGCCGGGCACGTGGTGATCGCGCGGGCCGAGCCGGGCGCCATCGTCGAACTGCGCAGCGGCGGTGACGTGATCGACCAAGCGGTCGCCAATCGAGGCGGTATCGCGGTGATGACCGACGTGCCGGCCGGTACTTACGTGCTGCGACAGGTGACCGACAGTGGCCCGAGTCTGCGCACCGCCCCGATCACGGTCGACTAGACCTCCGACCCACCCCCTTGCGTTCGATCACGTTCAGCAGGCGGCCCGACGTAGATACATGCAT
>DATHUM010000167.1:0-2067 GCA_035462225.1 Jiangellaceae bacterium
GCCCGATAACGGTGCTGTCCGAGTGCGCCACCACCGATTCCCACCACCGGTGCTCCCTCCACCAGCGAGCGGCCCTGCACCGAGACGTACGCGACCAGCATGGCACTCCCCAAACCGGCGACGCGCCGAAAGACGAACGCCCCGCTACCGTCGCCAGCCGCAGCCTCGACAGGCCAAACAGGACCCCGCTGTTGGACCGGCGACCGAACCGCGGCCGCAAGGTCCGGCTGCGCCGACGTGTCCGCATTCGCCCCCTAAGCTCCTAGCTACCGGCGATCCAGACGAGCCGAGCAGCGCCGCCGGGCCTGTATCCGGCATCGATGTCGCGACGACCTCGACCATCGTGGCAATGTCGTCGCACTGATCGCCGGGTTCCTGGGGTGAAGATCCGGCCTTGGAGGCGAACTAGCCGACCAGCCAAACCAAGAAGCACACTCGAAGGCGAGCAGCGGTCCGGGCCCAGAACTGATCACCAGTTCACCGCCCGCCCGGACCGCGGCATGTGAGGACGGGCAGGTCTGAGCGGTTGATCAGCCTGAGACCCTGGGGATGTGACCAGATATGCGATGCCAGCGGAGGCAGCGTCGGCGTTGATAGCTGCGCTGCAAGCACACGGTGTTGCTGCCTGCGTCGGCGGAGGTTGGGCTGTCGACGCGCTGGTGGGCAAGCAGACCCGAGCACATGCGGATCTCGACATCTGGGTCGATGCAGCCGATACCGAAGGTCTATTCGCAGCCTTCGTTGACCGTGGAATCGATCGGATCTACCCGTGGCCAGGAGACCGTCCGTGGAACTTCGTGTTGCACGACGGGGAGAGCCGACGCGTGGATCTCCACATGTATGAACTGCTCGGTAATGGCCGGTTGCACTACGGCAGCCTCACAGCACCATTCGTGTTCACCGAGCATGATCTCTGCGGTCGTGGCGAGATCGCTGGCCTTGCGGTGCGGTGCGAACGTGTGGAGTTCGCCCTGCAGAACCGCACCGGATACGAAGTGCGGGACACCGACCGACACGACGTCGCTGTGCTATGCGAACACTTCGGTATCCCGCCGCCCCATGGCTACCGCGAATGACGATCCGGACTACGGACGGCACCTTGAGCACGCCCCAGATCGGCAGATCCGCGTGCTGACGGCGCCAGAAGCGGGCAAGGCTCGGGACGAGTTGATTCGACGTTGAGATCGGCTCCGAATCCAGTAAGGATCGGCGCGAGGAATGCGAAGTGGGTTGCCGGTGCCGGCCTGTCACTGAGGTGACGTTCAGCGGGCGTTCCGGCGGGGACGTTGGCGGCACGGTCCGAGGTGTGTCGGGTAACGCTACGCCGATCATCGCGGCATGAGCGTGCGCATCGGGACGGCCATACAGTCCGTTTCGTTTCGTGCAGCGTCACAGCTGGGATCTCAGCACGTCGATCTCGCAGCCTGGCGAGGACGGGTCGAAGCCGTGCTCGACCAGCCAGCGCACCGCCGTCAGGCTTCGCAACGACCACCATCCGCGGATCACGTCGAGGTCGACATCGGTGCCGTAGCCGGCGACGACGTCGCTGAGGTGCTCCTGGTGTCCGAGCGTCAGGCTGGCGAGGTCGTACATGGCATCGCCTTGACCCGCCTCGGACCAGTCGACCACGCCGGTGATCTCGTCACCGTCGACGAACACGTGGGCGATCTGCAGGTCGCCATGCATGAACACCGGTGTCCACGCTCGGAGCGTAGCCTCGGCAAGCTGGCGGTTGCGCGTGACCAGATCAGTAGGAAGGACATCGTTCGCCAGGAGCCACGTGCATTCGCTGTCGAGGCTCGATGCGATCTCCTCGAGGCTGCGTCCGGACCAGGGCGGCAGCGGCGCGTCGTGAAGCACCCGTACGGCGGCACCCGCCGCCGCCCACGCCGCCGACGACGCGGTCGATGGCTCGCCGAGGCGGCCGAGGGCCGTCCCCGGGATGGCGGCGAGCGCGAGCACGGGCGGCCTCCGCCACAGGACCTGTGGAGTCGGGATCGGCGCCATCGTCATCGCCTCGACCTCGACGTCGGTGCGCGTCTGATCAGCGTCGATCTTCAGGAACAC
>DATHUM010000168.1:0-9517 GCA_035462225.1 Jiangellaceae bacterium
GCCGGGCCGAAACGTACTCCGCAAGGGGGTGCCCGCGCTGTTGGCCGCCGGTCTGGTGCTCTCATTAGCCGCGGTACCTGCTTCGTCGACCAGCCACCTGGACATCCCGCCGGCGGTCGACCCGGGCACCCCGACCTACACTGGCGCGGACGATCCTGTGCCCGATGAGCCGGTCGCCTTCGACCCGTCCTCGAGCATGCTGCAAGCGATCTTCGACGCGGACGCCGCGGCCGGCGGCGACTCGTACTGGATCGACCGCATCCTCGAACGCCCGGCGGGCGGTGCGGGAGGAAACCTCCTGTACACCCGCGGCCGGGCCCTGTACATGTACACCCACACCGCAGGGACACTTGGCTTCGCCGGTGGCTGGGCGTACCGTGAGCGGCCCACGGCCGGCAACCAGAACATGTACACGGTCACCGTGTCCGGAGCGAACTTCTCCGAGGCTACCGCCGAGCGGGCGCAGTACCCGAGCCATTGGCAGAGCGTGCACAACGCCACCGGCCTGCGTGCAGAGCAGACCAAGTTCATCACCCACAACAACGTCGCGGTCACACTGGTGACGCTGACCAACACCAGCGACTCCCCCACCACCCGGACCGTCACCGCCAGCTCCCCGCCCACCAGCGAGGCGACCGACGACGGCACCGAACGCACCGGCCGCGTGGTCACGCGCTACGAGGTCACCACCGTCACGCCGCGGTTCAGCGGCGACGGCTTCACGGCCGCCGGTGACGGGCTGGCTCGCGAGGTGTCGCTCGCACCCGGCGAATCGGTCACAATCAAGCTCCAGTTCGGCGCGACGACGGAGGAGTTGCCGGAGTCGAACGCCGAATACGAGCGGTACCGCGACTACGGCGCGGACGAGGCGCTCAATAGCCACCTCGCCGAGTACAACCAGTGGTGGGCCGACAACGTGCCGTATATCGACCTGCCGGACGAGAACGTCAAGAAGATGTCCTACTACCGGACCTTCATGAACCGGTTCAACCTCGTCGATGCCAACATCCCCGGCAACGACTTCCAGTTCCCGGTATCGCTGGAGGGAGTGCTCGGCTACAACAACGCGATCCAGCTCACCCAGCCGATGCACATGCAGGACCTGAAGTACTTCCGCGATCCCATCTACACCTACGGCAATCTGCTGTCCTCCGGTGAGACCTCGCGGTGTGCTGCATTCACCGACAACCCCGGTTCGCACAGCTGGGGCAACACCTACGAGCAGTACATCGGGCGCGAGGGCTGGAACTCGTACAAGGTGCACGGCGGTGACGCCGCTCTGGTGCGCAACTTCGCCTACTACACCGAGTGCGACATCAAGGGTCAGATCGACAAGTACGACACCAATGGCAACAACCTGATCGAGTACCCGCACGGCTTCCTGACCGGCAACGACGCCGACGCCGTGTCCTTTGTCTGGGCGCACCCGAACATGGGCAACAACGCGAACCGGCAGGACCGCGCCGAGTCGGCGTTCTGGTACGCCGGCGCACGGGCGGCCGCCGAGGCGTACGAACTGCTCGGCAACGCCGACAAGGCGGCCGAGATGACCGCACTGGCCGACGACATGCAGGCGGAGCTACTCACGCTGTGGGACGACGCGCCAGTCGAGCCGGGGGGCGACCAGCGGCCCGGCCACGTGTTCAAGCACCGGCTGGTCAGCAACGGCGCCTTGGTCCCGTGGAAGGACCAGCAGAACTTCGCGCCGTTCATCGAGCGGGTTCCGCCGACCGACGACCCGAAGTACCGGGAGGCCTTCCGCTACTTCGCCGACGCCGACGAGTACCCGATCATGCCCTTCTACACCGCCAACCAGGCCGACAAGGCCGAGGCGGCGTCGATGGGTCGTGGTGGTTCGAACAACTTCTCGAACATCAACTCGACGTTGCAGGCGCAGACCTTCTCGGCGGCGCTTCGGGACTACCCGTCGGAGTACGTCACGGCGGGCATGTACCGGGCGTTGCTGGAATGGCTCACCTGGGTGCAGTACGTCGGCGGCAACAACCAGTTGCCGAACAACAACGAGTTCTTCTTCAACTGGAACCCGAACAACCAGACGTTCGGCAGGTCCGGAATCCACCACAACATCCTCGGCGCGTACAACTTCATGATCATCGACGACATCGCCGGTGTCCGCCCGCGCCTGGACGACGTGCTGGAGATGTGGCCGATCGACGTCGGCTACGACTACTTCACCGTCAACAACCTCAGGTACCACGACAAGGACCTGACGGTGGTCTGGGATGGAGTGGACCACTACGGCCACAGCGTCCCGGACGGGTTCTCCGCTTACCTCGACGGTCAGCGGCTGTTCACGCTCGACGATTTGGCGCACGTGACCTTCGACGGCGAGACCGCCGAGGTGACCGTGCTGGACGACGGCGGCGCCGAGCTCACCTACCAGGTGACCAGTGAGCCGCCGACCGACCGCAACCAGTGCCGGGGCGATGGCTGGCAGATCTTCTACAACCCGTCGTTCCGCAGCGCCGGTGTCTGCACAGCCTTCGTTCAAAGCGGTGGCAGCGTCCAGGGCGTGATCGGCCCACTGCAGGCGGCCGAGGACATCACCCTGCGCCGCAATGACCGCATGGTCGACATGCTGCAGAAGGCCGGGCGTGACATCACCCGCGAGACCGGTGGCGCGGAGAACCTGGCCGAGGGCCAGGCGGTCCAGGCCTCGTTCACCACGAGCAGCCCCGCGTCTCGGGCGACCTCACCCGAGTTCGCCGTGGACGGGTACACCGTCAGCGGCCTGCCGGCCATGTCCGGCGGTAACAACTTCAGCCGTCCCGGCTACGTGTCTCCGAACACCATCTGGGGCACCGAGGGCTCGCCGAATTCCGAGGACTGGCTGGAGGTCGATCTGGGCGAACCACAGCAGATCGACAACATCAAGTTGTACTTCTACAGCGACAAGGACTACGACCCGCAACAGAACTCCGACGGCGATACCTACCGTGAGCCGGTTTCCTACCGGCTGCAGTACCACGACGGCTCGGATTGGGTGAACATCTGGGGTCACCGCAGTTCGGACCGTCCGATGCCCAACTTCAACGAGGTCGCGTTCCCGCGGGTGACCGCCGAAGCAGTGCGGGTCATCGTCGCGCCTCAGGACGGGTACGGAGTCGGGCTCAAGGAGATTCAGGTCTTCAACACTGGCATAGACGTCGAGCCGCTCACCAACCCTCAGGTGCTGGTGTCAGCGTCGCCGACGTCGGGTTTCGCGCCGCTGACGGTGCAGTTCACCGGTATCGCCGATCACCCGCAGGGCGACGACGTCACCATCGAGTGGGACTTCGGCGACGGTGAAACCTCCGACGAGCTCAGCCCGGAGCACACCTACGCCGAACCGGGCTCGTACACCGCCACGTTGACCGCCACCGACAGCGACGGCGAGACCGGCAGCGCCTCGGTGGCCATCGAGGCGGTCGAGTTCGACGGCAACTACGCCCAGTTGGCCACGGCCACCTGCTCCTACACCTCGCCGTGGGAGAACTGCCAGGGCATCAACTCCGGCGTCGACCCGACCACCAGTAGTCCCGGCACCGGCGTCGGCTGGGGAACCTGGCCCAACGGTGGCGAGCAGTGGATGCAGCTGAACTGGGACGAGCCGATCACGACCAACCGATCGGAGATCTTCTGGTACGACGATGGCGGCGGCGTGCAGGTGCCGGGCTCATGGGTGCTCCAGTACTGGGACGGCTCCGCCTGGGTGGAGGTGCCGAACCCGAGCGACTATGGGACCGAGGCCGACCAATACAACGTCACGACGCACGATGCGGTGACCACGACGGCCATGCGCGTCACCGTCCAGACCGCGGTCGGCGTCACCGCCGTCGGTGCACTCCAGTGGAAGGTGTTCGCCCCCGAGTAAGAGTCGGCCCCACACCTTGCACGGAACACATCGGCCCACCAAGGCTGGGAAGCTGCCCCTACCCCTCGGGGCAGCTTCCCAGCCATTCAACCCCCGGTCGGGTGGCCCTTTCTGCATCTCCAGTCGGCCTCCCGGCGACGAATGGAGTACCTGATGACCGCGCTGCCGACCGCACAACTCGGCCGGACCGGCATGGCGATCAGCCGGATCGGCATCGGCGCCTGGGCGTTCGGCGGCGCCGGGTGGGTGGACACCTGGGGCGCCCAGAGCGACACCGACTCGATCGCGGCGGTCCACCGCGCCGTCGACGCCGGCGTCAACTGGATCGACACGGCCCCTATCTACGGGCTCGGGCACGCTGAAGAGGTCGTCGGGCGGGCCTTGCGCGGCATGCCGGGAGCCGACCGGCCGGATGTGTTCACCAAAGCCGGCGTCGTCTGGGACCCAGCGCGCCCTAACGACAAGCCTGCCCTCATCGGCCGGCCGGACAGTGTGCGGGCCGAACTCGACGCATCGTTGCGCCGCCTCGGCGTCGAGCGGATCGACTTGTACCAGATGCATGCGCCGCCTACCGACGGCACCCCGATCGAGGAGTACTGGCAGACCTTCTGCGACCTGCGCCACGAGGGCAAGGTGCGGGCCATCGGGCTGTCCAACCATTCAGTCGAACAAATAGCGGCCGCGGAGGCAGTGGGCCACGTCGACGCCGTGCAACCGAAGCTCAACCTGATCCACCGCGATGCGGCCGACATCCTGTCCTGGGCCGCAGCGCACCAGACCGGTGCGATCGTGTACAGCCCGATGGCGTCCGGACTCCTCACCGGCACATTCGACGCTTCGCGGGTGACTGCCCTTCACGCCGACGACTGGAGGCGTGGGCATCCGGACTTCACCGAGCCGGCCCTCCGGCGCAATCTCGAACTCGTCCATGCCCTCGAGCCGGTCGCGCGCCGATACGGCGTTTCGGTCGCCGCGGTGGCGATCGCCTGGACGCTCGCCTTCACGGGGGTGTCGGGTGCGATCGTCGGACTACGGCGCGCCGAGCAGGCGAACGCCTGGCTGGCTGCCGCCAGCCTGCGTTTGGACGAGTCGGACCTCACCGATATCGCAATCGCCATCGAGCGCGCCGGTGCCGGGAGCGGGCCGACGCTGCCTCGCTGATCCTCTATTGGGCTAGTCGACGGAGTACGTACGGCGAAGCGGCGCTCTACCTGCGGGTTGTTCAGGAGGCGGTCCCGGATCGGCGGTGGGCGGGATCGACAGCGTCACCGGCTTGCCGATCTCGACGCTGACGAACTCGCCATGGTGCACCAGGTTCAGCCTGGAGCCGTCCTCGTGGTCACCTTCGCGCAGGTAGTAGGTCACATCGCCGGAGCGGACGCTGACCCGCAGGCGCAATCCTCGCCAGACGAGCGAGAAGTCGAGCCGGTTGATCCGGCTGGGCAGCCGCGGCGCGAACGACAGGACCCCCCCGTGGTCGCGCATGCCGCCGAAGCCCGCGACGAGAGCGATCCACGCGCCGGCGAGAGCCGCCAGGTGGACACCGTCGCGGGTGTTCGAATGGCTGTCGTGCAGGTCGGTCAGCGCGGCCTCACCCAGATAGTCGTGAGCCAGCTCGAGATGGCCCGTCTCGGCGGCGAGGACCGCCTGCGTGCAGGCCGACAGGGACGAGTCACGGACCGTCCGCGCCTCGTAGTAGCGGAAGTTGCGGGCCTTCTCCCCCGGTGTGAAGGCGTCCCCTCGCCAGTGCATGGCCAGCACCAGGTCGGCCTGCTTGCACACCTGCCGCCGGTACAGGTCGAAGTACGGGTGCGTGAGCAGCAACGGGTACTCCGCGGGCTTGGTGGCCGCGAAGTCCCACTCCTGGAATCTGGTGAAGCCTTCGGCCTGCTGATGAACGCCGAGTTCCTCGTCGTAATGAGTCACCATCCGGTTGCCGGCATCGCGCCATGCCGTGATTTCGTCCTCGTCCACCCCGAACCCGCTCGCCACATCGAAATGGCGGGTAGCGGCGTCGGCTGCGCCGAGCAGGTTCCGCTGCGCCATCAGATTCGTGTAGATGTTGTCGTTCAGGACGGCGGAATACTCGTCCGGTCCGGTCACCCCGTCGACGTGGAAGTCGCCGTGCCGGTCGTGATGACCGAGCGAATACCACAGCCGAGCCGTCTCGACCAGCAATTCGACCACGATCTCCCGCTCGAACACCTCGTCGTCGGTGGCGTGCACGTACCGCATCGCGGCGTCGGCGACGTCGGCCCCGAGATGGAAGGCCGCAGTGCCGGCCGGCCAGTATCCAGAGGTCTCGTGGCCGCGGATCGTCCGCCAGGGGAAGGCGGCTCCCTGCAGGCCGAGCGTGCGGGCCCGCTCCCGAGCCAGCTCGAGCGTCGCGTGCCGCCACCGCACCACTTCGGCGGCCGCCTGCGGCTGGGTGTACGTCAGGACGGGCAGTACGAACATCTCGGTGTCCCAGAACACGTGGCCGTCGTAACCCGGCCCGGTAAGCCCCTTCGCGGCGATGGGACGCATCTCGTTGCGGGCGCCCGCCTGCAACACGTGGAACATGCCGAATCGGACGGCCTGCTGCACCTCGGGATCTCCGTCGACCCGCACATCGGCGGCGTCCCAGTAATCGTCCAGGTACTTCCGCTGATCACGCACCAGCTCGTCCCAACCGGCGAACCGGGCCGCCGCGAGGGCCGCTCCCACCTGGTCGCGCAGCGCGGGCAGCGAGCGCCGGCTGGAGAACCCGTACGCGAGCAGCTTCACCACGCGCAGCCGCTCTCCGGGTTCGAGCACGCAGGTGATGGTGGTTCGGGCCCAGTCAGGGAACGCCTCGGTGTTGACGACCGTCAGCTTCGGGGCGTCGACCACGTGCGACATCGCAGCGGCCATCAGCAGTCCGCTCTGCTTGGTGCGGTGGATCAGCAGGCCGCCATCACCGTTTGGCAGGAACTCCTCGGACTGCAGCGGCTCACGGAGCACGGCGGCCACCCGCGGGTCGCCCCTCATCTCGGGAAGTTGTTCGTTGGCCACCAGACCGGACTGGATCACCAACCGGGCCCGGTCGCCGATCGGCTCGACTTCATAGCAGATCGCGGCCACGGCTCGATGAGTGAACGAGACGAGCCTGGTCGAATGCACCCGCGCCGCCTGCCCGGCCGGCGAGACCCACTCGACCGTCCGCTCCAGAGTGCCGGCCCGCATGTCCAGTACGCGTTCGTGGGAGCGGACTTCGCCGTAGCGGACGTCGAACGGCTCGTCGTCGACCAGCAGCCGGATCAGCTTGCCGTTGCTGACGTTGACCACAGTCTGGCCCTGCTCCGGGTAGCCGTACCCGGCCTCCGCGTACGGCAGTGGCCGCAGCTCGTAGAACGAGTTCAGGTAACTGCCAGGGATGCCGTGGGGTTCACCCTCGTCGAGATTGCCCCGCAACCCGATGTGGCCGTTCGACAGCGCGAAGACCGACTCGGACTGCGCGAGCACATCCAGGTCGAGCCGCGTCTCTCGGATATGCCACGGATCGCACGGATAAGCCCTCTCCCGGATCATGGCATCCCATTCAACAGCTCGGCCAGGTCATTCACCACGATGTCGGCCCCGTGCGAGCGCAGCGCGTCGGCCTGCCCTACCCGGTCGACCCCGACGACGAACCCGAACCGCCCGGCCCGACCGGCCTCGACACCGGCCAGCGCGTCCTCGAACACGGCCGCGTTGGCCGGGCTGACACCGAGGCGTTCGGCGGCCGCCAGGAAGGTGTCCGGATGCGGCTTGCCCCGCAACCCCTCCTCGCGCGCCGTGATGCCGTCGACCCGGACCTCCAGCAGATCCTCGATTCCTGCGGCGGCCACCACGTCGCGGCAGTTGGCGCTGGCCGACACCACCGCGCGCCGCAGCCCGGCGGCTTGGGCCGCACGCAGGTACGCCACCGAACCGTCGAAGGGTCGCACGCCCCGCTCCCTGAGGAGCCTTAGCAGCAGCGCGTTCTTGCGGTTGCCCACGCCGCGGACGGTCCGCATGGTGCCGGGGTCGTCGGGCGACCCGTCCGGCAACGTAATGTCGCGCGATGCCAGAAATGATCGGACGCCGTCGGCCCGGGCCTTGCCGTCCACGTACAGGTAATAGTCACGCTCGGGAACGAAGGGCTCGAACGGTTCGCCGGACTGCTCGGCCCGGTGCCGCAGGAACTCGTTGAACGTCTCTTCCCAAGCCCCCTTGTGGACTTCGGCGGTCGGTGTGAGCACGCCGTCCAGGTCGAACAGGCACGCCCGGATCGCATCCGGCATTCCCAGCATGACAATCGCACTCCTCACCGCCTCAATAGCCGTGTGTATCACGGTTCGGCAGACGCACCGTCGCCCGGGCGGGTCAGGTGACGACCCGGCCCTCGTCCAGCCGGACGGTCCGGTCGGCCACCTCGATCACCCGCTCGTCGTGACTGGCCACCAGCACCGCCGTGCCATGCCCGCGCACCGCCAGGAAGGCATCGAGCACCTGGTCGACATGCTCGTCGTCCTGGTGCGACGTCGGTTCGTCGAGCACCACGAGGCTCGGGCGCAGCACGATCGCTCGTGCCACAGCGGTGCGCTGCTGCTCTCCGAGGGAGGTCTGGCGGGCCATCCGGCCCTCGATGTGGGCGACGTCGAGCAACTCGAGTGCGGTTTCGACCGCGCCGTCCGCTTTTGCATCGCTCCCGCGCCCCGCCCAGTAGTGCACCGGAAGCCGGACGTTCTCGGCGACGGTCAGGTCCGGTATCAAACCGTGCCGCTGCGGCGCGACCGCGACCATCCGCCAGTCCCGGATCCGGTCCGGAGCCTGGCCGCCCACCCGCACGGTCCCGTGCGACGGCCGTTCGAGACCCGCTGCGAGATGGCACAACGTCGACTTGCCCGATCCCGACGGTCCGGCCAGGCACACCAGCTCGCCGCGCTGTGCGACCAGGTGTACGTCGTGCAGCGCGGTGACGGGCGACGCGTGGCCCGACGCATAGGTGTGCGTGACACCCGAGACCTCGAGCGCTGTACCGGTCATCGGGCCTCCTCGGGCGGGCGTAACACGACCGCGTCGTCCTCGATGGTCAGCACGGCGCGGCCGGTGGGGAAGCGCTCCAGCGCCTCGGGAGGGAGTTGAACCCGGCCGGTCGGGTCGATCGCAGCCCAGGCCTTCCCGCTACCCTCTCGCTCGCCGGACAGCACACCGTGGCGCAGCTGCAGCACCCGATCGGCCACCGCGAGCACCCGTTCGTCGTGGGTCGACACGACAACAGCGCTACCGGCGGCGGCCGCCTCGGACAGTACGGCGAGCACCTGGTTACCGCTGCGGTTGTCCAACTCCGATGTCGGCTCGTCCGCGATTACCAAATTCGGCGTCCCGACCAGGGCGAGTGCGACCGCGAGCCGCTGTTGCTCTCCACCGGACGAGTCGGCCGGCCGGCTGCCCGCGCGATGGTCGAGCCCCACGCGGGCCAGGACCTCGCCGGGGTCGACGCCACGGGCTCGGCGGAGCCTGGCCAGCTGGCGGATCTGCGCCACGGCGCTCAAGTGCGGAAACAGCGCTCGGCTGGCTCGCTGCGGGACGTACGACACGTGCCTGCGCCGCAACCTGCCGAGACCGCCCCGGCCGAGCGTCGACACGTCGTGGCCGAGC
>DATHUM010000169.1:0-2470 GCA_035462225.1 Jiangellaceae bacterium
GATCCGGGAGGGTGTCGAGCTCGCCGAGCGGCTCGGTCTCGAACCTCGCGTCACAGTGGGTGAGGGTGATCGGGCGGTCGACCTCGTCCGCAACCCGATCCACTTCAGTGATGCGGAGATCCGCTACGACGAGCCGCCACCCCTGCTCGGCGAGCACGGCGACGAGATCCGCGCCTGGTTGACCGCGCCCCGACCCTGACCGGCACCATCGAGAATTGGCCGATCAAGATGAGAAAGGCCAAGAACTGGAACGCCAATGACATCCGAAACGTACCGGACCGGCATTGGTGTGTCGGATCTCGACTCGATCACGCTCCTCGGCCACGATCTCGCCGGCGACCTGCTCGGCGACATCACGTTCGGCGAGCTCGCCTACTGGCTCGT
Source organism: Jiangellaceae bacterium (assembly GCA_035462225.1). Classification (GTDB taxonomy): domain Bacteria; phylum Actinomycetota; class Actinomycetes; order Jiangellales; family Jiangellaceae; genus JASLBX01. Next base: position 385 of record DATHUM010000169.1, read on the forward strand.
CACCAAGCGGAGGCCGAGTCCCGGTCAGCGCGCCATGTTCGAGGCCGTGCTCGTCGCCCTCGCCGACCATGGCTTCACACCGACCGCGATCTCGGCGCGGCTGACGTTGCTCAGCGCGCCGGAGTCGATCCAGGGCGCACTCGCCGCCGGCCTGCTCGGGGGTGGTTCGCGGTTCCTAGGCGTCACCGAGGACGCGGCCAACTTCCTGCACGCGGCGATCGCCGATCTCGACGAACTGCCGACCGACGAGCACGGGTGGGATGCGGTTGCCGGCGAGGTCGTGGCGGCGGCGCGATCGGTGGGCCGCTTCGTCCCCGGCCTCGGTCACCCGGTCCACAAGCACGGCGACCCGCGCACGCCGGTCATGTTCCAGCTCGCCCGCGACAACGGCGTGTACGGACCCCATCTCGAGTTGTTCGCAGCCGTCGGCCGTGCCCACCCGCTGGTGCTCGGCAAGACGCTGCCGCTGAACGGTGCCGGTGTGTGCGGCGCCGTGCTCGCCGACATCGACGTGCCGCTCGGCGTCGTGCGAGGCGTGGCGCTGCTCGCCCGCTGCGCGGGCCTGCTCGGTCACCTCGCCGAGGAGATCGACGATCCCATCGCCAACGACGTCTATATGAACGTCGACCGCAACACCGACTATCGACCGCCGGCGCGCTGATCGTTAGTCCGTGGCGAACGGCATCAGGGTGTTGTGGCCCGGCACATGGTAACTTGCCCGGCTAGTGGGCAGGGGGCCCACGGATGGGGGTTACATAGATGTCCTACGCAAGTCCTGGGAAGCCGTCCGCTCGATGGCAGCAATTCGTCGACACGAGGCCAATTGCGTCGCTCGTCCTAGTGGGCGTGATTGCCACGCAGTTGGGCACGTACTTCGGCTACGTGTTCCCGGCGTTCGGCCTGCCGGTCCTGCCGTGGCCGCTGTACAACGGCATCTTGGGGACGACGTTCCAAGACGGGGGCAACGGTCTCGTCAACATCGACGGCACGTTCGTCGCCGCCTTTGCCACTTCGGGCGAGTCGTTCTTCGTCGGGCACGCGCTCCACTTCGTGAACGGCATCGTGTTCGCGATCCTCTTCGGGATCCTGTTCCGTGAGGACGTTCCGATCAAGAACACGCACGGCGGCAACATCCTCAAGGGCCTGGTCTACGCCGTGATCATGACGATCATCAGCGCCGGCTTGCTCGTGCCATACGCGTACGTGCCCAATCAGGGTTACGGACTGTTCCTGTTCGACGGACCCGATGGCTGGAAGCTGCCGTTCGCGATCCTGATCTGGCATCTGATCTACGGCCTCTTCCTCGGCTTGCTGTACCAGCCGACCAGAGTGGATTACGTGGAGCGGGCCCCGGAGTACGTGGACCGCGCCCCATTGGGCTGATCCGGCTCGCGGCCGGGCTTCGTACACATCGGTCGCGCCGGGGACCGCACCGTCACCATGAACGGATCACGTTGACGTGGCTGGCCTCCCGTTGCTTCCGACGTCGTTGGTCGGTTCCTACGCGCAGCCGGACTGGCTGATCGACCGCGAGCGGCTTGCCGGTCGGTTCCCGCCCCGCGTCCGCGCCACGGAGCTCTGGCGGGTCGCGCCCGAGTGGCTGGAACAGGCACAAGATGACGCCACGATCCTCGCCATCCGCGACCAGGAATTGGCCGGCCTCGACATCGTGACCGACGGCGAGATGCGGCGCGAGAGCTACTCCAACCGGTTCGCGACGGCGCTCGAGGGAGTCGACATCGACAACCCGGGCACTGCGCTCGACCGCAGCGGCCACCCCAATCCCGTGCCGCGCGTGGTCGGAACGGTGCGTCGCAAGCACCCGGTCGAGGTCCGCGACCTCGAGTTCCTCAGGGCGCACACCGACCGCGCCGTGAAGATGACCGTGCCGGGGCCGTTCACGATGTCGCAGCAGGCCCAGAACGACTTCTACGAGAGCGAGGAGGCCCTCGCACTCGACTACGCGGCAGCGGTGAACGAGGAGATCCGCGACCTCTTCGCAGCCGGTGCCGACATCGTCCAGATCGACGAGCCCTACATGCAGGCCCGACCGGAGAAGGCGCGGGAGTTCGGCCTCGTCGCGCTT
>DATHUM010000170.1:0-1729 GCA_035462225.1 Jiangellaceae bacterium
TCTTCCTGGCCCGAGTCCGCGAGGCTCACGAGGACATGCGGCGGTACCTGACCGACGACCGCTGGTATCAGGAACACGACGGCGACTCGCCCAAGGCGGTCGCGTACTTCTCCCCGGAATTCGGCATCACCCACGTGCTGCCGCAATATTCCGGCGGCCTGGGCATCCTGGCCGGAGATCACCTCAAGGCGGCGAGCGACCTGGGCGTGCCGATCTTCGGCGTCGGCCTGCTCTACCGGCACGGCTACTTCGTCCAGTCACTGTCGCGGGAGGGCTGGCAGCAGGAGCGCTACCCGGTCGTCGACCCGAACAACCTGCCGCTGACCTTGCTCCGCGACGCGGACGGAACGCCGGTGCGAATTCACATCGGGCTGCCCGGTGGCGGGCGGCTGGCCGCTGCGATCTGGGTGGCACAGGTGGGTCGCGTCCCGCTGCTTCTGCTCGACTCGAACGTCGAAGAGAACGGGCCCGCCGAGCGAGAAGTGACCGACCGCCTCTACGGGGGCACCGGTGAGCACCGGCTCCGTCAGGAGTTACTGCTGGGCATCGGAGGTGTGCGCGCGCTTCGGGCGTACAGCCAGGTCACCGGCGCGCACGCGCCCGAGGTGTTCCACACCAACGAAGGGCACGCCGGCTTCCTCGGGCTGGAGCGCATCAAGGAGCTGATGCACGAGGAGGGCCTGGACTACGACGCGGCGCTGGAGGCGGCTCGTTCGGGCACCGTGTTCACCACGCACACCCCGGTTCCGGCCGGTATCGACCGGTTCTCCCGCGACCTGATCCAGCAGTACTTCGGCGGTGACCATGCGCTGCCCGGGGTACCGCTGGACAAGATCCTTGCACTCGGTGCCGAGGACTACCCGGGCGGCGACCCGAACATGTTCAACATGGCTGTGATGGGCCTGCGGCTGGCCCAGCGGTCGAACGGCGTAAGCCGCCTGCACGGGTCGGTCAGCCGGCACATGTTCAGCGGCTTGTGGGCGGCGTTCGACGAGAACGAGGTGCCGATCACCTCGATCACCAATGGCGTGCACGGACCCACCTGGGTCGCCGAGGAGATGATGGCGCTGCCTCGCCGGGCCGGTGGTCTGGACCTGGCCGAGAACGGCGAGGCCTGGGAGCAGGTCCGCGACGCCGAGATCTGGACGGTCAAGCGCCGGCTCCGTCAGCGGCTGGTGGACGAGGCGCGGCGCCGGCTGCGGGCGTCCTGGCGGGACCGAGGTGCGAGCGAGGCCGAGATCGGCTGGGTGGACGGCGTCCTGGACCCGGACGTGCTCACCATCGGATTCGCGCGGCGCGTGCCGTCGTACAAGCGACTGACTTTGATGCTGCGCGACCGCGACCGCCTCAAGTCGCTGCTGCTGCATCCGGAGCGGCCGATCCAGATCGTCATCGCCGGCAAGGCGCACCCCGCCGACGACGGCGGCAAGCGGCTGATCCAGGAAATGGTGCGCTTCACCGACGACCCCGAGGTTCGCCACCGCATCGTGTTCCTTCCCGACTACGACATCGCGATGGCGCAGCCGCTCTACCCGGGATGCGACATCTGGCTGAACAACCCGCTTCGGCCGTACGAGGCGTGTGGCACCTCCGGCATGAAGGCCGCCCTCAACGGCGCGCTGAACCGGTCGATCCGCGACGGGTGGTGGGACGAGTGGTACGAGCCGGAGTTCGGCTGGGCCATCCCGTCCGCGGAGGGCGTGGAGGACGTCGACCACAGGGATGATCT
>DATHUM010000171.1:0-11064 GCA_035462225.1 Jiangellaceae bacterium
GCAAGACGAATCTGGTCGAAGCGATCGCTTACCTCGCTTCCCTCAACAGCCACCGGGTCGCCCAGGACACTCCGCTCGTGCGTCTGGACGCCGACCGGGCGGTGGTGCGTGGCAACGTCGTCTCCGCCGGCCGCTCGGTGCTGCTCGAAGTCGAGATCACTCCCGGCAAGGCCAACCGGGCCCGGATCAACCGGTCGCCGGCCCGAGCGGCCAAAGACATCCTCGGTGTATTGCGCACCGTCCTGTTCGCCCCCGAAGATCTCGCCTTGGTCAAGGGCGAACCGCAGGCGCGGCGCCGTTTCATCGACGACCTGCTGGTGTCCCGGGCTCCCCGCTTCGCAGGAGTCCGGGCCGACTACGAGCGGGTGCTTAAACAACGTAACGCCCTGCTGAAGTCCGCCGGCGCGGCGATGCGGGCCAGCCGTGCCGGGGCTTCCGACCTGCGCACCCTCGACGTGTGGGATACCCACCTGGCCCGCACCGGAGCCGAGCTCCTAGCGGCCAGGCTCGAGCTCGTCGAACAACTCCGTCCGCTGGTGGCTAAGGCTTACGACGAAGTGGCCGCCACCGAAGGAGGACAAGCCAGCGCGGCCGCGCGACTCGACTACAGGTGTTCACTGGGGCCGGACGTCGAGCTGACGCCCGACCGTGAACTGCTTTCGGCCGCTCTCCTGGACACCACCGGCCGCATTCGCCGCGATGAGCTCGACCGGGGCATCTCGCTGGTCGGGCCACACCGCGACGACCTCGTACTGAGTCTCGGTCCCCTGCCGGCGAAGGGCTACGCCAGCCAGGGTGAGTCGTGGTCGCTCGCGCTCGCGCTCCGGCTCGCGTCCTACGAGCTCCTGCGCGCCAGTGGCGATGACCCGGTGCTGATCCTCGACGACGTATTCTCCGAACTCGACACCCAGCGCCGGACCCGATTGGCCGAGCTGGTCGGCATCGCCGAACAGGTTCTGGTCACTGCGGCGGTGGCGGCGGACGTCCCTGATTCGTTGTCCGGCGCCAGGGTTGACGTGATGGCCGGTGAGTTGCGGAGGGTGCGATGACCCGACCCGAACCGCCGAGTGGTGAACCCCCGCACGAGGGCGGCCCGCCGGCCGACGACTGGGATCCCGACGGGGTCGATCTGGCCCGATCGCTCGTTGCCCGCGCCAAGTCCCCGCAACGTTTCCGAACCGGTGGGCAACCCCGGCGCGGGAGGCGCACCACCAAGGGCAGCCGCGGGCCGGGCGCCGGCTGGAGCGGTCCGGCCGGCGATGACCGAGATCCCCAACCCCTGGAGGCGGCGGTCGAACGCCTGGTCGGCGAGCACGGCTGGGGTGAGGATCTCGCAGTGCACGGCGTCGTGGCGAGGTGGGACCAGATCGTCGGAACCGAGGTGGCCGCGCACGTCCGCCCAGAGCAGTACGCCGACACCGTGCTGACCGTTCGAGCCGACTCCACGGCATGGGCCACCCAAGTGCGGCTGCTGGCTCGGACCATCGTCCGCCGCCTCAACGAAGAGATCGGTGACGGGGTGGTGTCCAAGGTGACCGTGCTGGGTCCGCATACGCCGAACTGGCGCAAGGGTCCTCGCACCGTCCGTGGCCGCGGCCCCCGCGACACCTACGGCTAACTCCGCTGATCATGCAAAAGTGGGCGACACGCCGGACGGCACTTCCCCGCATGTAACCAAGCATGCCGGCGTGTCGCCCACTTTTGCATGATCAGCGTGAAGGGCCTAGATGCCGAGGAACACGCCCCAGTAGGTGACGATCAGCAGCAGCATTATCGTGCCGATGACGGCTCCGGTCAGCGCGATCATCTCCACGCGGGTCAAGCGGCGAGCGGCCGTTGCCACGCTCGCTTCCACGAACTGCGGGTCCGGCCTCCAGTCGTCGCTGTACCAGAGGCTCACCAATGCCATGACGGCACCGGCCGTGACGATCCAGACCAAAGCCCACATCCCGTAGGTCAGCAGTGGGCTGGTGAGATGGTTCAGCGCCAGGTGGGACAGCCCGATGAAGTAGGCCACGAGCCCGCCGAGGCTCGCGAGGCCGAGTATGCGCAGCCATCGCAAGCGGCGGCGCAGTGGGCGGGAAATGCGCTGAACGCGGCGGCCGCGGCGAAGCCGGCCGACGATGCTTGCAGCGGGACCGGCGAGGTACCCGGCGGCGGCCAATGCCAGCACGACGAGGTGGGCGTACGCCGTTGCGTACCATCGTGGCCGCGGCGCTGCCTCGGCCGAGAGAATCTGTTCCGGCTGCCCGCCTGAGATCTCCGGCAGGTCGACCGATTCTCGGTCGAAGATCCAGATCGCAAGCGTATCCAGGTATCCAGGCGCGAACGGGCCGGCCACATCACCGATCCGGATGCCGTGCTGCGCCCCAGCGAAGTAGCGGACGGCGACATCGCCCGGAGCCGAGTCGAGCACCAGTTGAGCACCCTCGACGATTGGCAGTGCGGGATCCTCCGTCCCATAGATCATGAGGATCGGCCGTTCGACCTGCTCGAGCCAGGGCAGGACGTCGAACGTCGCGTACTCCAGCAGATTGGGCAGGCTGAGCGCGGTGCCGATGCCCTTGGCGACAGCCCGTTTGACCGGCTCAGGCACATCGAGACCTTCGAGAGCCATCAGGGTGGCGTAAGTGGCCTGCTGGGCCGGGGCGACGATAGGTGCCGAGACCATGACAAGGAAGGCGATCTCCGGATCGTGGACGGCCGCGACTGGTGCGACCCAGGTGCCTTCGCTTTCGGCGAAGAGCCCGATCTGCGACTGATCGACATCGGCCCGCTGACGCAGCACATCAACGCCGGCGAGCACGTCAACTGCCATCTTCTCGTAATCGCGATGCCAGGGGGTGTAATCGGTCTCGCGCTTGTCGAGCACCAATGCGACGATGCCGGCTCTGGCGAGGAACTCGGCCTGCTCTCCGAACTCCGAACGGTCCTTGGTGCCTGCGCCGTGCACGAACAGCACTGCCGGGTGCCGACCGCCGGTCTGCGGTACGTATACCAAGCCCTGGACGGCCTCACCGTCGATGTCGACGGTGACGTCCTGGCGATCGATGGATTCTTGAAGAACCGGCGCGTCGACCGACGGGCCCAGCGGAACGTCGCTGAACTCGGCCGGAGCCGTGAACTCGGCCGGCCGCCAGCTAGCTTCCATGACATTGCCGGCCACACCGAGCCCCAGGATGGCTACCAGCGTCATACTCATAAGTCGCCACATCGCGATCCAAGGATAGGGTCCGATCTGCCCGAAACAAGTATCGAGCCGCCCACCAAAAATGATCACCGCAAAGTAACTGATAGCGGGCGTTCTGAACATGGCAAACCCAGAGCGGCCGGGCACTCCTGCCGGACGGCTCAGGTGCGCGGCGGCCAAGTCGGCATGACCGTTCCGGGTAGGGGGAATCGGCTCTGCGTAGTGCGGGCGGCAGAACCGCCTTCTGGGGCTGTTGAATGCAGGTCTGTAGCCGGTTTAGGGGTAGAATTGAGGCACCAACCAGGCCGTTCCGGCCCTCAGCGGGTGTTCAGCGCCCCGCCGGGCAGGGCGGCCTGACCCCTGGCAGGAGGTCCCTAACCCGTGACTCAGTCGGAAATCCAGGCCGTGCCTGGAGTGGACGAGCTCGACGGTTCCTACAACGCTAGCGCGATTACCGTCCTTGAAGGACTCGAAGCGGTGCGCAAGCGCCCCGGTATGTACATCGGATCGACCGGTGAGCGCGGCCTGCACCACCTGGTGTCCGAGGTCGTCGACAACTCCGTCGACGAGTCGCTAGCCGGACACGCTGACCGGATCGATGTGGTCTTGCTGGCGGACGGCGGTGTTCGGGTGTCCGACAACGGACGCGGCATCCCCGTTGACGAGCACCCCATCGAGAAGCGGCCGGCGCTGGAGGTCGTCATGACCGTCCTGCACGCCGGCGGCAAGTTCGGCGGCAGCGGCTACAAGGTCTCCGGCGGCCTGCACGGCGTGGGCGTCTCGGTTGTCAACGCACTGTCGCGGCGGCTCGAGGTCGAGGTCTCTCGCGACGGCTATCGCTGGCAGCAGTCCTACACGTACGGCGTGCCCAACGAGCCTATCCAGCGTGGTGAGCCGACCGACGAAACAGGTACCATCACGACGTTCTGGGCCAGCGACGAGATCTTCGAGACCACCGAGTACGACTTCGAGACACTCACCACCAGGTTCCGTGAGATGGCCTTCCTCAACAAGGGCCTGCTCATCACGCTGCGCGACGAGCGCCCGAAGAGCATGGACGAGGGTGCGGACGAGGACGTCGAGTCCGATGAGTCGGCCGGTCCGCGGGAGGTGCACTACAAGTACGAGAACGGCTTGGTCGACTATGTCGCGCACCTGAACCGGGGCAAGGACGCGATCCACCCGACGACGATCTCGTTCGAGGCCGAGTCCAACGGTCAGCAGACTCAGGCGATGAGCCTCGAGGTGGCGATGCAATGGAACGCCGGCTTCACCGAGTCGGTGCACACCTTCGCCAACACCATCAACACCCACGAGGGGGGAACTCACGAAGAGGGCTTCCGAGCGGCGCTGACCTTCCTGGTGAACAAGTTCGCCCGCGACTGGGGCGTGCTGAAGGACAAGGACCCCAACCTCACTGGTGAGGACGTCCGTGAGGGCCTGACCGCCATCGTGAGCATCAAGATCGCCGAGCCGCAGTTCGAGGGGCAGACCAAGACGAAGCTGGGAAACACCGAGGCCAAGAGCTTCGTCCAGCGGGTCGTCAACGAACAGCTCGGCGCGTGGTTCGAGCAGAACCCGTCCGAAGGCAAGATGATCGCGCGCAAGGCGCAGGCGGCCGCCATTGCCCGGGTGGCGGCGCGCAAGGCACGTGACGCCGCGCGCAGCCGCAAGGGTCTGCTCGGGGGCGCCGGGCTGCCCGGCAAGTTGGCCGACTGCCAGTCGACGAATCCGGACGAGTGCGAGCTGTTCATCGTCGAGGGCGACTCGGCCGGCGGCCCGGCCAAGCAGGGCCGCGACTCGCGGGTCCAGGCCATCCTGCCGATTCGGGGCAAGATCCTCAACGTCGAGAAGGCACGCATCGACCGCATCCTGCAAAACCAGGAAGTGCAGGCGATCATCAGCGCGATCGGCACCGGCATCCACGAGGAGTTCGACCTCAACCGGCTGCGCTATAACAAGGTCGTGCTGATGGCCGACGCCGACGTCGACGGCCAGCACATCAGCACGCTGCTGCTCACGCTGCTGTTCCGGTTCATGCGTCCGGTCGTCGAGCAGGGGCACGTGTACCTCGCCCAGCCGCCGCTGTACAAGATCAAGTGGTCGGGCCGAGACGTTCCGCCGGACTACGCGTACTCCGACGCCGAGCGAGACGAGCTGATCCGGCTCGGCATCGAGGCCGGCAAACGGCTGCCGAAGGACGAAGGCATTCAGCGCTACAAGGGCCTCGGCGAAATGAACGACGACGAGCTGTGGGAGACCACGATGGACCCGTCGCAGCGGATCCTGCGCCAGGTCACGCTCGAGGATGCCGCGCAGGCCGACGACATATTCACGACGCTGATGGGCGAAGACGTCGAGAGCAGGCGCAAGTTCATCCAGCGCAACGCCCGCGACGTCCGATTCCTGGACATCTAGCCGCGTTCAGGCAACCGATTCGGTGCAACGAGCGTCATACGTAGAGGTGCGGTCTCGTACCGCCTATGGAGGAAGTTTCCGTGACTGACGACACCACGACGTCGCCCGTCCCGCCTGGCGGCCGGATCGAGCCGGTCGACCTTCAGGTCGAGATGCAGCGCTCGTACCTCGACTACGCCATGAGCGTGATCGTGAGCCGTGCGCTGCCCGACGTCCGCGATGGGCTCAAGCCGGTCCACCGCAAGATCATCTATGCGATGTTCGACGGCGGGTACCGTCCCGACCGCGGCTTCTCCAAGTGCTCTCGCGTCGTCGGCGACGTCATGGGCAACTACCACCCGCACAGCGACACCGCGATCTACGACACCCTCGTCCGGCTTGGCCAGTGGTGGTCGATGCGGTACCCGCTGGTTCAGGGTCAGGGCAACTTCGGCTCCCGCGGCGACGACCGCCAGGCGGCCATGCGCTACACAGAGTGCAGGATGGCGCCGCTGGCCATGGAGATGGTCCGCGACATCGAAGAGGACGCGGTCGATTTCGCGCCCAACTACGACAACCGGAGCCAAGAGCCGGTCGTTTTGCCGGCCCGCTTCCCGAACCTGCTCGTCAACGGCGCGGGCGGCATCGCGGTCGGCATGGCCACCAACATCCCCCCGCACAACCTGCGAGAGGTCGCTGCCGGCGTCGACTGGTACCTCGCCAATCCGCAGGCCACCAACGAGGAGTTGCTGAACGCACTCCTCGAGCGGATCAAGGGACCGGACTTTCCCACCAGTGGCCTCATCGTCGGAACCACCGGCATCGAGCAGGCCTACCGCACCGGACGCGGTTCGGTCACCATGCGCGCGGTGGTCGATGTCGAGGAGGACCAGCGGGGTCGCACCTGCCTCGTCGTCACGGAGCTGCCGTACCAGGTGAACCCCGATTCGCTCAATCGCAAGATCGCGGAGTTGGCGGACTCCGGGAAGGTGCCCGGCATCGCCGACCTGCGCGACGACTCGTCGGCTCGGACCGGCATGCGGATCGTCATCGTGCTCAAGCGTGACGCTGTCGCCACTGTCGTCCGGAACAACCTCTACAAGCACACCCAGCTGCAAGACACCTTCGGCTGCAACATGGTGGCGCTGGTCGACGGCGTGCCGCGGACGCTGTCGCTGGACGCGTTCGTCCGGCATTGGGTACACCACCAGGTCGACGTCATCCGGCGGCGCACGGCGTACCGGCTACGCAAGCGGCGTGAGCGGCTTCACATCGTCCGTGCGCTGCTCAAGGCAATCGACGTAATCGACGAGGTCATCGCGCTCATCAGGCAAAGCCCGTCCGCGGCCGAGGCCCAGGTCCGCTTGCAGGAGTTCCTGGAGATCGACGAGCTGCAGTCGCGTGCGATCCTGGACATGCAGCTACGCAAGCTTGCGGCCCTCGAGCGGCAGGAGCTGCAGGACGAGCACGACGCATTGGTCGCGGCCATTGCCGAGCTCGAAGAGATCCTCGCGTCCGACGAACGCAAGCGACAGATCATCCGTGAAGAGCTTGCCGAGATCGTGGAGAAGTACGGGGACGACCGGCGCTCGCGGATCATTCCGGCGGAAGGCGATCTCACCGCCGAGGACCTCATTCCCGAAGAGCCGGTCGTGGTCACGATCACCCGTGGCGGCTACGCGAAGCGGACGAAGGTCGACCTGTATCGGTCGCAGCGTCGCGGCGGCAAGGGCGTGCGTGGGGCGCAGTTGCGCGAGGACGACGTGGTCGCGCAGTTCTTTGTCACGACCACACACCATTGGATCTTGTTCTTCACCAACCGTGGCCGGGTGTACCGGGCCAAGTCCTACGAGCTGCCCGAGCTGGCCCGCGACTCCAAGGGCCAGCACGTGGCGAATCTGCTCGCCTTCCAGCCCGACGAGAAGATCGCCCAGGTGCTGGCGATCCGTGATTACGAGCAGGCGCCGTACTTGGTGTTGGCCACGAAGAACGGCATGGTGAAGAAGACGCGGCTCACCGAATACGACTCGCCGCGATCCGGTGGTCTCATCGCGGTGACCTTCCGTCAGGACGACGACGAGCTGATCGGTGCAGAGCTGGTGTCCGCGACCGACGACATTCTGCTTGTGTCGCGCAAGGCGCAGGCGATCCGGTTCACGGCAACCGATGAACAGCTGCGGCCGATGGGCCGTGCCACCGGTGGAGTAGTGGGTATGAAGTTCCGTGACGGCGACGAGCTGTTGTCGATGTCGGTGGTTCGGGACGGAACCAACTCGTTCGTGTTTACCGTCACCGATGGTGGATACGCCAAGCGTACGGTCGTCGAAGATTATCGGGTCCAAGGTCGCGGGGGGCTCGGCATCAAGGCAATGAAGATCAACGAGGATCGGGGCACTCTGGTGGGCGCGCTGGTAGTCAGCGATGGCGACGAGGTTCTGGCCATCCGTGCGTCGGGCGGAGTGACACGCAGCCCCATACGTGACGTACCAGCAAAGGGACGTGACACCATGGGTGTCAAGTACGTCAGCCTCGGTTCGGGCGATGCTGTTGTGGCGATCGCTCGGAACGCGGAGGATGAGACTGAAACAGAGTCCGTTCCGGCGGAACCAACTGCCGAACCGAAGGGTGATAGCTCGTGACGACCAGCGGCGGGACTGGGCGTCCCCCGACAGCGCAGGACGCGCGTCAAGACACCCCGGCCGAAGTCAACCGGCCCGAGGACGCGGCGCGAGTTTCGTCGCCGTCGGGCAACGGAGCCGGGTCCACGACCAAGGCATCGACCGCATACGAGGTGGCCGCGGCGCTACGCGCACAGGCGTCGCGCGCGGCACAGGCGACGAAGGACGCCACGCACCGGGTTCAGAGCGCCGTGACCTCACCAGAACAGGACGTTCAGTCGAAGAACGGTAAACGGCCTGACGGCATCGCCCCCGGCGGTGATTCGAGCATGACGGGAGCGGCGGCCGCCGTGGCGGCGACCGCGCCGGTTCGAGATCGGGTACCCGTGCAGCCCTCGACCGACAGTCCGGAACCACCGATCGCCCCACCCGCGAGTCCTGCCGCGTCCGCGGTCCAGGCGCCGGCAACCGCTCGTCCTGTGCAGCCGAACCCGACAGGTGAGCGTTCGCCTGCCATCGGGCTGCCCGGAGGTGCTGTACAGCAACCAGGTCTTTCCCCGGCCGCACAGGCGGCGGCCACCGTGGCGCCCGTCGCGCCTCCCGCGCCCGTCGCGCCGCGAACTCCGCCGCCCGGCGAGGTTGACGACACCCAAGTCAGCCTGGACGCTCATCCTGAGCAACTGAATCCGGTACCGACTCCGCCACGAGTACCGCAGCGGTCTACAGCGCCGGTACGGCGCACCACTCGGGTTCGCAAGGCACGCCTGCGGCTGATCCGGGTCGACCCGTGGTCGGTCATGAAAACGGCGTTCCTGCTCGCGGTAGCGGTCGGCATTACGCTGTTCATCGCGGTTGCCGTGCTGTGGTCGGTGCTCGACGCTGCCGGCGTGTTCGCATCTGTCGGCGATCTGGTGAGCGAGCTGACGCAGTCTGAGACCAGCGCCGGCGTCCAGATCGAGGAGTACATCGCCCTCTCGCGGGTGCTCGGCATCACGACGCTGATCGCCGTGGTCGACGTCGTGCTGCTGACCGCGCTGGCGACACTCGGGGCGTTCTTGTACAACCTGTCGGCCAGCCTGGTCGGTGGCCTGGAAGTCACGCTGGCCGAGGACGACTGATCCGTCTTACCGGTTTGGGCCGGCGCGCCCGGGTGAGGTAATCTCATTCGGCGCGCTGTGCACACCCGGGCCTATAGCTCAGTCGGTTAGAGCGCTTCCCTGATAAGGAAGAGGTCAGTGGTTCAAGTCCACTTAGGCCCACTCCCGGTTTTCCCTTTAGTCTGTTCCGGACTCCATCGCTGCTCGGTCGAGAAGCTCGTCGTCACTGTCGACTTCGCCGCGCGACGCGATCGCCTCGGCTCCGCCCTGCGCCAGCCGGCCGACCAGTTGGGTGTGGCCGTTCTCGATCATCCCGAGGCCTGTGTACTGCTCGAGCTTTGCGCGCGAATCGGCGATGTCGAGGTTGCGCATCGTCAACTGGCCGATCCGGTCCAGTGGGCCGAACGCCGAGTCCTCGGTCCGCTCCATGGACAGCTTGTCCGGGTGGTAGCTGAGCGCCGGCCCGGTGGTGTCAAGGATCGAGTAGTCCTCGCCACGACGTAGCCGCAGGGTGACCTGGCCGGTGATCGCCGCGCCTACCCACCGCTGCAACGACTCGCGCAGCATCAAGGACTGCGGGTCGAGCCACCGGCCCTCGTACATCAACCGGCCCAGGCGGCGCCCCTCGGCGTGGTAGTTCGCGATCGTCTCCTCGTTGTGGATCGCGTTAACCAGGCGCTCGTAGGCCGCGTGTAGCAGCGCCATGCCGGGCGCCTCGTAGATGCCCCGGCTCTTGGCCTCGATGATCCGGTTCTCGATCTGGTCGGACATGCCGAGGCCGTGACGCCCGCCGATGGCGTTGGCCTCGAGAACCAGGTCGACCGGCGAGCCGAACTTCACTCCGTTGATCGTCACCGGACGGCCCCGTTCGAAGCCGATCGTGACGTCCTCGGGCGCGATCTCGACCTCCGGGTCCCAGAACCGCACCCCCATGATGGGCTGGACTGATTCGATGCCGGCGTTGAGGTGCTCGAGGGTTTTGGCCTCGTGGGTCGCACCCCAGATGTTCGCGTCGGTCGAGTAGGCCTTCTCTGCGCTGTCGCGGTACGGCAGACCGTGGGCGACGAGCCAGGCGCTCATCTCCTGGCGGCCACCGAGTTGGCTGACGAAGGCGGGATCGAGCCACGGCTTGTAGATCCGCAGGTGGGGGTTCGCCAGTAGGCCGTACCGGTAGAACCGCTCGATGTCGTTGCCCTTGAACGTCGAGCCGTCGCCCCAGATCTGGACGTCGTCCTCGAGCATCGCGCGCACGAGGAGGGTGCCGGTGACCGCCCTGCCAAGTGGGGTGGTGTTGAAGTAGACCCGGCCGCCGGAGCGGACGTGAAACGCCCCGCACGCGAGTGCCGCTAGTCCTTCTTCCACGAGTGCCGCGCGGCAGTCGACGAGCCTCGCGATCTCAGCGCCGTACGTCACGGCCCGGCCGGGCACCGAGGAGATGTCGGCCTCGTCGTATTGCCCGAGGTCGGCGGTGTAGGTGCACGGCACTGCTCCCTTGTTGCGCATCCACGCGACAGCAACCGAGGTGTCTAGCCCTCCGGAGAACGCGATGCCGACCCGCTCGCCGACGGGCAGGGAAGTAATCACCTTGGACACAGGCACAAGTATGCAGAAGTCAGAATGAATATGCAATCGGTTTGGGTGACTCTCTGCCGACGTAGATATCTTCTGCGTGCCCTGGTGTCCAGCAACACGTCCCGCTCGCCATCGTGCCGCGACTGCCCGGGCGGCGCGGGGTGGTCACCTGTGCGGGGTGATGGCTGTC
>DATHUM010000172.1:0-5303 GCA_035462225.1 Jiangellaceae bacterium
GTGATAGCCGGTGAGTACACCGCGCCACCCGCACACGGCCCCATGATCAGCGAGATCTGCGGGACGACCCCTGACGCCAGCGTGTTGCGGCGGAAGATCTCGCCGTAAAGGCCGAGCGAGACGACTCCCTCCTGGATCCGCGCGCCGCCGGAGTCGTTGATCCCGATCATCGGGCAACCGGTCTTGAGCGCGAAGTCCATGACCTTGACGATCTTTTCGCCGAAGACCTGGCCCAGGCTGCCGCCGAACACGGTGAAGTCCTGGGCGAATACGGCTACCTCGCGGCCGTCGACGGTGCCGAAGCCGGTGACGACCCCGTCGCCGTATGGGCGGTTCTTGTCCATGCCGAAGGCGACCGAGCGGTGCCTGGCGAGCTCGTCGAACTCCACGAAGCTGCCCTCGTCCAGGAGCATCGTTAGCCGCTCCCGGGCGGTCAACTTGCCCTTGGCATGCTGCTTTTCGACCGCGCGCTCGGAGCCCGCGTGCACGGCGTCGTCCATGCGGCGATTGAGGTCGGCGAGCTTGCCCGCGGTGGTGTGCGGATCGAGGCCCGGGTCGGTTGTGGTCATGCGGGGCAGGGTAGACGAGCGTCCATGCGCTGGGACGACCGGACGCCGAAACCGCGCTGCTGACTACGCTGGTGTCGTGCCCTCCAGTGCCACTGGGCCCCGCGAGGTCGCCCGGTTCGAGATGCCGGACACGCTGCGCGCCGACGTCCGGATGCTCGGCGACGCCCTCGGCGAGATCCTGCGAGAGTACGGCGGTCAAGGGCTGCTCGATGACGTCGAGCGGCTTCGGGAGCTGGCCATCGCGGCCCACCACGAGGATGCGACGGTCGCCGATGACGCCGCCGTCCAGGCGGAGAAGATCGTGGCGTCCTGGCCGCTCGACCGGGCCGAGGACGTGGCCCGGGCGTTCACGGTCTATTTCCACCTCGCCAACGTGGCCGAGGAGTACCACCGGATTCGCTCGCTGCGAGCCAACGAGAAGCCGGACCGACCGCTGGCGGGCACGGTAGCGCAGGCCGTCGAAGAGGTGGCCCGGTTGCATGGGCAGGCGCAGGCCGCGGCGTTGCTGAGGGGATTGGAATTCCGGCCGGTGCTCACCGCCCACCCCACCGAGGCGCGCCGGCGGGCGGTCGTCAACGCGATCCGGCGCATCGCCGAGCTGCTGGAGTACCGCGACGACCCTCGGCTGGCCGCCTCCGAGCAGATCGATCTGCGGCGCCGTCTGCTGGAAGAGGTGGACGTGTTGTGGCGTACCGCCCAGGTGCGTCCCGACCGGCCCGGGCCACTGGACGAGGTCCGCACCGCCATGGCCGCCTTCGACCAGGTGCTCTTCTCGGTGGTGCCGCAGGTGTACCGCCGGGCCGAGTCCGCGTTGGCCGGTGACGCGGCAGGCACGCGCCCGCCGTCGATTCCGGCGTTCGTCAAGCTCGGGTCCTGGATCGGTGGCGACAGGGACGGCAATCCGCACGTCACCAGCACCGTGACCCGTCAGGCCATGTCGATCCAGGCCGATCATGTGCTCACGGCACTCGAGGCGGCCTGCCGGCGGGTCGGCAGCGCCCTGACCGTGGGCGCGCGGAGCACTCCACCTTCTGTGGCCGTCCGGCGGCTGCTCGACGACGCGGCGGCCGTCCAGCCTGAATTGGTCGAGGACGTGGTTCTGCGGTCGCCGGACGAGCCGCACCGGGCCGCCGTGCTGCTGGCCGCCGAGCGCATCGCGGCTACCCGACGGCGGGATGCCGATCTGGCTTACGCCTCGCCCGCCGAGCTACTGGCCGACCTGCGCATCGTTCAGAACAGCCTGGCCGCCGCGGGCGCTCCCCGCCAAGCCTATGGCGAGCTGCAGAGCTTGATCTGGCAGGTCGAATCATTCGGCTTTCACCTTGCCGAAATGGAGATCCGCCAGCACAGCAAGGTGCACGCCGCCGCCCTGGAAGAGATCCTCGCCGGTGACCGCCTGTCCGACGACACGGAGGAAGTGCTGGCGACCCTCCGCGTGGTGGCCCAACTACAACAGCGGTTCGGCGTGGACGCCTGTCGCCGATACGTCGTGTCGTTCACCCAATCGGCGTCCGATGTCGCGGCTGTCTACGAGCTGGCCCGGCACGCTCTGGGCGATCGGGACATCGTTCTCGACGTTGTGCCGCTGTTCGAGACCGGCGAGGACCTCGAGCACTCCGTCGATACCCTCGAAGAGATCATCGCGTTGCCCGACGTCCGGCGCAGGCTCTCCGCGACGGGCCGGCGGTACGAGGTCATGCTCGGGTACTCCGATTCGGCGAAGGACGTCGGACCGGTCTCGGCCACGCTCGCGTTGTACGAGGCCCAGGACCGGCTGACAAGTTGGGCCGCGAAGCATGCGTTGCGGTTGACGTTGTTCCATGGGCGGGGAGGCGCCCTCGGCCGGGGCGGCGGACCGGTGAACCGTGCCGTGCAGGCGCAGGCTCCGGGATCGGTGGCGGGTCGGTTCAAGGTCACCGAGCAGGGCGAGGTCGTATTCGCCCGCTACGGCAACCCGATGATCGCTCGTCGGCACATCGAGCAGGTCGCGTCCGCCGTACTGCTTGCGTCGACCCCGGCGGTCGAGGAGCGGGCACAGGCTGCCGCGATCGAGTTCGCCGAGGTGGCCGCGACGATGGACGCGGCGGCCCGTGGTGCGTATCACCGGCTGGTGCGAACCCAGGGTTTCCCGGACTGGTTCGCTCGCGTGACTCCGCTGGAAGAGATCGGTTCGCTGCCGATCGGCTCACGTCCGGCGCGGCGCGGCCTGACCGTCTCGTCGCTGGAGGACCTGCGGGCAATCCCCTGGGTGTTCGCCTGGGCGCAGACTCGCGTCAACCTGCCCGGCTGGTTCGGCCTCGGTGCGGCTCTGGAATCGGTGGGGGACGTCGGGCTGCTGCGCCGGGCGTACCACGAATGGCCCTTGTTCACGGTCATGCTCGAGAACGCCGAGATGTCACTGGCCAAGACCGACCGCAGGATCGCCGAGCAGTACCTTTCGCTCGGTGGGCGCCCCGACCTGACTGAGATGATCCTGGCCGAGCACTCCCGCACGACCACCTGGGTGCTCGCCGTCACCGACCACACCCGGCTACTGGAGGACCGCCGCGTGCTGGGGCGGGCGGTCGCGCTGCGCAATCCGTACGTCGACGCGCTCTCCTACCTGCAGGTCAGAGCGCTACGCGCGCTGCGCGCCGAAGGCGACGACGCTGACGACACCGATGAACTGCGCCAGCTGCTGCACATTACCGTCAACGGCATTGCCGCCGGCCTGCAGAACACCGGCTGAGCTGACCCGCTCCCTGCGCCTCAGTGCCGGCCGCCGGCAGCCTGATGGATGAAGACCGCGTGGACCTGTTCGGCGTTGGTGATATGCGCGATGTAGGCCCCGGTCTCGTCGAGTACGGACTCGAGCAGTTCAGCGTCGGTGTCCTCGCCGAAGGTGATGATCGTGAGCTGGACCGGCCGAGCCGGATCGGTCGCGTCGACCAGATCGGCGGCAAGCTGCTCGATGGTGATCGAGCCGGGCCGGTCTTCGTTGCGGCCGTCGGTGAACACGATGACGTGACTCGGGATCCCCGGCCGGTAGGACTCGCGAGCATTCAGGTAAGCGGCCAGGGTCGTGTCGTACAGCCCAGTCCCGGTCTCGGTGGTGACCATCTCGGTAGCCGAGTCGCTCAGCGCCTCGCGGTGCCCGGCATCGAGCCCGGCCCGGGGAAGCAGTTCGACATAGTCACGCGGCGGGTCGAGCTGCGCGCCGAACTGCCAGAGTGAGAGTTCGGAGTCGTCCGGCAGTAGCTCGGCGAGTCCGAGCACGCCCTCGCGCACCAGGTCGATGAGCGGGGTGTCCGAACCGGGCGCGGGCGCCGCCATCGACCCTGAGACGTCGATCACCACGAGCACGTCGGATGTGCGCTCTTCGGTGTACCAGGTGGCGAAGACGTGATCGATCTTGTGTGTTCCGAGCACATCGAACACGGGCGCGTCCACGGCGGGGAAGGGGTCGCCTGCCTGGTCGAAGGGTCGGCCGTCGGCGGCGCGAAGGCCGGCTGCGGCCAATGCGGCGGCCGAGTCATCTCCCGTCAGCAGGTCGAGTAACCGGTCCATCGCCGTGACGGATTCCTCGTCGGCAGTGCCGGTGACCGTCGGCAACCAGGTGTACCGCAGCATGGCTGAGTAGTCGGTGCCGGCGAGCAGAGTGCCCGATCGAATAGTGGTGGCGGACTCATCCCCTTCCGCCAGCATGCTGCTCAGGGCATATTCGGCGACCAGCCCGACATCGCCCTGCCTGGCCGGCATGGCATGTTCGGTGACCGTCAGGGTCGACGGAAAGGCGGTCATGAGTGCTTCGGCGGAGGCATCCATGCCCGCGTCGAGCCAGACAGCTTCCCCGACCGCGCCCACGCCGATGAGGCCGTCCCCTGAGCCGGCCGGGTCACGGACCGTCAGCCGGGTGTCGGTGTCGGTCGTCAGCAGGCCGGCCAGATCGAGCCATCCGCCACCGGCCTGGTTCAGGCGGGCGGCGGTCGCCTGGTCGGTGACCATGTAGATGGGGCTCGTGGCGACGACCGTCCCGGCTCCGGCCGCTTCGGGGTCCAGCTCCGCGGTACGGGCTACGCCGGCCCAGGCCGCGTCGTCCGGAATCCACACATCGGCAGCAGTCTCGGCAACTCGCACTTCGGCGGACTGCCCGTCCGCTACCTCGACGTCGAGCCGCACGCAGTCGCTGCCTTGGGACAGCACGGGTGCCAATTCGGTGAGGACGGGCTCGAACGACGTGGCCGTCACGACCCGCAATGTCGTGCAGGTGTGCACTACGACAGGTTCGGCGGGCTCAGTCGGTTCCGTTCGTGGCGTGGGCTCGGGCTCGGTCAACAACGCGGCAGCGGTCGCGCCTATCGTTGCCCCGGCGGCCGCCAACGCTGCTGCCAGCATCCATCTGCGCCGCTTGTTCCGCGCACGGTGTCGCGCCATGGCGTGCCCCCAGGGAGTTGACGTGTCGTCACAACACGTGCGCTAGTTCCTACGCCTCCCAGGGTCCGTTGGCAAGTGTCTGGTCATGACTGACGCATTATTGATGCGTCCTCACGCCCCCCTCCGGTTCGGAGAAGGGTGTGTCGCCCGGGGTTCTCTTGGGTAAAGGGGGAAGGTGTCCATGGTCAGTCCCAGCCCGCAGCAGGCCGAAGAATCCGAACGCCAGCTCCGCCGCACTCTCGAGTGCCTCATCGGGGTTCACTTCACCGAGGGCAATGCGGTCACGGTGCTTCGAAACGGGGACGAGATCTTCCCCACGAT
>DATHUM010000173.1:0-2394 GCA_035462225.1 Jiangellaceae bacterium
GGCAACTCGCGGTGATCCTCGACGCCGGCGGAGCCGCCGTGGACGCACTGACCGCGTACGACGCCGTTCTTGTCGGGGGTTCGGCGGCGGCGTCCGAACTGCTCGACCGCGCCCGGGACAGCGGGGTCCGCGTGATCACGACGTACGGCATGACCGAGACGTGCGGTGGCTGCGTCTACGACGGCATCGCCCTGGAAGGCGTGAAGGTCGAGGTCGGTCCGGACGAGCGGATCCGCCTGGCCGGGCCAATGCTTGCCCTCGGCTACCGACTGCGACCCGAGCTGACCAGTGACGCGTTCGCCCACGGCTGGTTCATCACCGCCGACGCCGGGCGGATCGACGCCGACGGCAGGCTGCACGTGCTCGGCCGGATCGACGACATCGCGATCACCGGTGGGGTCAACGTTCCGCTCGCCGCGGTGGACGCCGCGGTGACGTCCCATCCTGAAGTCGAAACCGCGTGTGCGGTGGCCCTGCCGGACGCCGAGTGGGGGGAGCGTATCGTCGTGGCGGTCGTGGCAGCGGCAGGTTGCTCGCCCACGCTGGAATCGGTCCGCGCCCACGTCATGAAGAGCCTGCCGACGGCGTATGCACCGAAGGAGCTGATCGTGGTTGACGCGTTGCCGATGCTGGCCGGGCAGAAGGTCGATCGCCATACGATGACGACGCGGCTGCTGGAAGGGCTCGCCGGCTGATGGTCACCGTGTCGCCCTGGGTGGTGGGCGCCCGTCCCCGGACGCTGCCCGCAGCGATCTCACCGGTGATCGTAGGCACCGGCGCGGCGGCCGCGGTGGGTTCAGCAGTCATCTCTCGCGCGGTACTCGCGGTCGTCGTGGCCCTTGCCTTGCAGGTGGGCGTCAACTACGCGAACGACTACTCCGATGGCGTGCGTGGTACCGACGACAGACGGGTCGGACCGCTGCGGCTCGTCGCGTCCGGGACGGTCGGCCCGCGCGCGGTACTGGCTGCGGCGTGGCTGGCCTTTGGGGTAGCGGCCGTGGCCGGGTTGCTGCTGGTGATCGTGTCGCGGCAATGGTGGCTGCTGGCCGTCGGCCTGCTGGCCATCGCCGCTGCCTGGTATTACACGGGTGGCTCACGTCCGTACGGGTACCGGGGATTCGGCGAGGTGTCGGTGTTCGTCTTCTTCGGGCTGGTCGCAGTGGTCGGTACGACCTACGTCCAGGTGGAACGCGTGACGGCGGCTTCGGTCATCTCGGGCATCGCGATAGGTGCGCTCGCTTCTGCGCTGTTGCTGGTGAACAACCTGCGGGACGCGCCCACGGACGCGGCGACCGGAAAGCGGACGCTGGCCGTGTTCCTGGGCTCACGGCGAACGCGCCTGCTGTACCTGCTGCTGCTGGCCACGGCGTACGGGCTGGCACTGGCGCTGACGTTTGGCGGCAGGTCATGGGCGTGGCTGGCGCTGCTGTCGGCGCCGCTGGCGGTGAAGGCGGCCCTGCCGGTGGTCCAGCGGGCTCGGGGAGCCGACCTGATCCCAGTCTTGCGCGACACCGGACTGACCGAGCTCGCCTACGCGGTGCTGCTGGCAGTCGGCCTGGCGCTGACAGCCCCCTGATTCTGGTCACCTGATCGTCGATATGTCATCTGATCGCCGCGATCAGGACGATCAGGTGTGGCGAGGCGGCTATGGCCTGCATAGGACGTGCGCTTCAGTCACCTGATCGCGTATCACCATGTGAACGCTAAACGATCAGGTGACGCCTGGCGCTCGTGACCTGGTAAAACGCGCGAGAATGTCACCTGATCGCAGTCAGCCCGCTCGGGCTGGCCGCCGCTGGCCACCGTCAGGATTCGTCTCGGAGCCGCCGCGGCTCGTATGCGTCCTCGAGATCGTCCAAGTCTCGGCCCGGTGCGTCCGCACTCGTGCCAAGCCCGCTCTTGCGCTCCTGCGGATGGACGATGCCCTCCTGCTCGGCCTGATCCTCGAGAGCCTGCTCGGAGCTCCGCTCCTGATCGATCTCCCGCGGATCCTCACCCGGGGTGGGTCCCGGTTTGGTTCGCCTGTCGTCGGCCATGTCGGTCAGTTACCCGTCAGTGCCACCGCATAACGTCAAAGCCGGCTTCCGAGGAGAGGACTACGCCTTCATGAAATTCGGATTTACCCTGCCTAGCGGCGATGCCCGTACTGCGGCCGAGACCGCGGCGATCGCCGAACAGGCCGGATGGGACGGATTCTTCGTCTGGGAGCCCGTGTGGGGCGTCGACGCGTGGGTCTGTCTGGCGGCGGCGGCGATGCGGACCAAGCGGATCAAGCTGGGCACCATGCTCACGCCGCTGTCTCGCATGCGGCCATGGAAGCTCGCGAGCGAGACCGCCACGCTCGACAACCTGTCCGGCGGCCGGGTGATTCTCTCTGTCGGGCTCGGCGCGCTC
>DATHUM010000174.1:0-4307 GCA_035462225.1 Jiangellaceae bacterium
AGAACGAGATCGGGGCGCAGCCGTCCAACCTCTGCAATCGTCTCTTCGCCCGTGTGAGCCACTCCTGCGACAACGAAGCCGGGAATTCGCTCCACGAATCCACTGTGAACCTTTGCGACCATGAAGTCGTCGTCGGCGACCAATACTCTGATCACGCCGCACTCCCTATCGCCAGCGGCAGGCGAACAGTGAACACCGATCCCTGCACGTCGATCGTGCCGCCACGACGAGCACAGAGCAGTCGGGCCATCGCCAGCCCCAGGCCCCGGTGCCCATCGCCGGACTTGGTTGTGAATCCCAGCGTGAACACCTCGTCGATTATGTCGGGAGCAACTCCTTCACCGGAGTCGCGCACTGTCACGGTGATCTCGCCGTTGGACGTCAGCGCTCCGACCTCCACCCACCCACCTGGACTGAGCGCGTCGACCGCGTTGTCTACCAGGTTGCCGACCACGGTCACAAGATCAGCGGCGAGGGTTTCGTCCAGGGGTTCCATGACTGAGCCCGGGGCAATTCGCAGTTCCACGTTCTGCTCCGCGGCGAGACTCGCCTTGGCGATGAGCAGCGCACCCAACGCTGGGTCCGCGATGCGCGAGGTGACTTCGCATATGAGCTGCTCGTGGGCCTGGCTGGCGAGGGTGATGTATCGGATCACCTCGTTGTATTCGCCAAGCTCGACCAGACCGGCCACGGTGTGCAACTTGTTGGTGAACTCATGTGCTTGCGCACGCAGCGTGTCGGTGGTGTGGCGGCTCACGTCCAGTTCCCGCCGAAGGACGGCCAGCTCGGTACGGTCGCGAAGCGTGGTAACCGAACCGGCCAACCGGCCGCGGACGACGACTGGCATCTGGTTGAGAACGAGCACTTTGTCATCTCGCACCACGACCTGGTCCGGGCCGGTGACTTTACCGGTAAGCACCTCACGCAGGTGATCGCCGAGTTCGAGCGCCGCCAGCGATCGGCCGACCGCGTCAGCCGGCAGGCCGAGCAGGCGGACCGCTTCGTCGTTCACCAGCGTGATCCGGTCAGCGGTGTCGACTCCAATGACGCCCTCTTTGATGCCGTGCAGCATCGCCTCACGATGCTCGACGAGACCCGTGATCTCACCGGGCTCCAGGCCGAGGGTCTGCCGCTTGATCCGGCGGGAGAGCAGGAGAGATCCGGCGACGCCGAGCGTCGCACCAAGGAGGAGGTAGGTCAGCAGGTCCGGGGTCGCCGCCGCCAACTGCTCGCGCAGGGTCGGATACGTTCTGCCGACAACGACCAAGCCGACTATCTCGCCGTTGTCCTCGTTGAACACCGGCTCATGCGCGACCAATGCCTCGGTTCCGTCATTGATCACTCCGACCCACGAACGGCCAGTGAGAGCGTCGCTTTCGCCCAGCACCGCCGGGCGGCCGGTGTCCGGTCCGGTGAGCACGTGGCCGCCGTCGTCGACGATCTGAACGAACGAGACACCAGAGACGCCGCGAGCACTCTCAGCCTCAACCGCCAGCGCGTCGCGCCAGCGGGCTGGGTCCTCCAACCCGAGTCGGATCGGCGCGTTGCTGCCCAGGCTCGTGGCGAGAGAACGAAGCCGCCGGCCTTCCTCGTTGCGGAAGCGCGAGTCGGACTGGGCGATGGACACAGCGGCAACAGCGCTGACGGCGAGCAGCACGATGCACAACTGAAGCAGCAAGAACTGCCTCGCCAGCGACATCTTCCAGCGCATGATCTGCTTCCGTTCGCCGGGCGTACTCGCCGTCGCAGTACGGTCGTGCCGGTGACCACAGCAAACGCCACAATGGGCGGGTCGGGCAAGCCTTGGGAAAAGAGACCTACGACCACAACGACCACAACGGAATGCGCGACCACAAGTGATGACACCGACGTCCAGCCGGGAGGAGCATCTGTCCAAGGCTACGAAGGAGCATCCGATGGGACGATGGCGCCGCCTCGCGCTGGCCGGCGCGGCGGCCGCACTTGCTCTGGTTGCATGCGCCGGTGACGACGACAGCCTGTCCGGTCTGCGGATCATGGTGCCGAACGCGCCAGGCAGCGGCTATGACGCGACCGCGCGAACCGTCGCGAAGGCGCTAGATGATTCCCGGATCGCCGACAGTGTCGAGGTGTTCCACCTGCCCGGCGCCGGTGGGACGGTCGGGTTGCAGCGCATGGTGTATGAGGAGGGAAACGGGCAGCTGCTGATGCTCATGGGTCAGGGCATGGTGGGCGCTCAGTACACCCACAGGTCCGCCGCAACACTCGAAGAGACCACACCGATCGCCCGCCTGATCGAGGAGCCGGAAATAGTTGTGGTCAGCGAGAACTCCCCGTACGACACACTGGCCGAGCTGGCGGCCGACTGGGTGGCCGACCCGAGCGAGGTCACAGTTGGCGGCGGTTCAACTCCCGGCGGCCCGGATCACCTGGCACCGATGCTCATAGCCAAGGCAATAGGGATTCCACCGAAAGACGTCAGTTACGTGCAACATGACGGGGGCGGTGCCCTCCTCGCGGCGATCCTTGACGAGCGAGTGGCCTTTGGGGTCTCCGGCGTCGGCGAATACGCCGACCAGATCAAATCCGGCCAACTGCAGGCGCTGGCCGTGACCAGCGAGGAGCGTCACCCAAGTTTTCCGGATGTTCCAACCCTGCAAGAGTCAGAGGTCGACGTGGTGTACGTGAACTGGCGCGGCATGGTCGCACCCCCGGGCCTTCATAGCGCCGACGTCGAGGCGCTTCAGGATGCCATCGCCGAGCTCCACGCATCGGCCGAGTGGCGAGATGTCCTGGTCAGGAACGGTTGGACCGACGCCTTCCTGGCGGGCGCTGATTTCGGCGCGTACATCCACGACGAGAACGCCAAGTTGCTAGCCATCCTCACGGACTTGGGGCTGGCCGCATGACTCGGCTGCCACACTTACCTGTCGGGCTGGAGTGATCTTTCGTAGGCAGCGGCGGCGACCACCAGATCCTGCCAGCTCATGCCGACGCTCTTGTACAGGCGCGGGCCAGGCGGTAGATCTGCCGTCCCGCGTACGACGTCGGCCAACCCGATGAGGCGCTCGGCGTCCAGCGCGCCTGACCGCACCGCCCCGATGACATCGCCGGCTTCGCGGAGCGCAGCGGTCCTGGCCTCCACGACGACGGTGCTACGGCAGACGGTCACGTCGTCCACTTCGCGCGCATCCGGCTCGTGTGATCCGATGGCCACGACGACGACGTGGTCTTGCAGAAGGCGACCGGGGAACAATGGTGTGCGAGCCGTGGTGCAGCAGGCCACGATGTCGGCCTCGGCCACCGAGTCGGGCGAGCCGGTAGTGGCGCGCAATCCGAGCGTGGAACGGCAGTGCTCGACCAGCGCCTCGGCTCGGTCAGGCGAGTGCGGAACGAGAGTGACGCGCTCGATCGACCGGACCGCGCAGATGGCGTCAACGTGGCCCCATGCCTGCGGTCCGGTGCCGAACAGCACCAGGTGGCCGGCATTCGGCGCAGCCAGATGCCGGACGGCCACCGCCGAGGCAGCCGGCGTCCGCAGTGCCGTCAGCGCCGTCCCGTCCAGGACAGCCACCAAACTCAGCGTGAGCGCGTCGATCAGCAGATACACGGCCTGAATGCGCGGCAGGCCACGGGCTGGATTGCCCGGCGCCACGGTAGCGATCTTGACACCGACCCACTGGGCGGTGTGCGCCGGCATGATGAGGACATCGCCCGCGGCCAGATCGAGCACCTGACGAGCGGGATCGGTCTCCGGGTCGAAGCCGGATCGCAGGAGCTCATCGATCACATCGATCGCCGCCGCCACGGGCATCAGAGTCTTGAGCGTGGCGGCCTCGATCCGCGGCAGCGCGTCGAGATTCATCGCAGCACGAATCCGGTCCCGAGCTCGTCGCGCGGATCGAGGACGAATACGTGCTCGCCCGTGATGAAAGCGTTGCCTTGTATCTCCGGGACGACTGCCGGCCGGCCCTCCGCTCTGGTCAGTTCTGCCACCCACGCGGTGAACCGGGTACCGATGATCGACTCATGGATCAGCACCTGGCCCGGCGCGAGCCGGCCCTCGTCTGCGAGTAGCGCGACCCGCGTGGCGGTGCCGGAACCGCACGGGGACCGGTCGACTTCGCCGTCCGCGAACACCGTGACGTTGCGCTGGTGGATCCCATCGGCCATGTCGCCGAGGTCGTCGTACCAGATCGTGCCGTATACGCCGGACAGCCTCGGGTCCGACGGATGCTGAGTCTCCGGCGCCTCGTCGAGCGCCCACTTGATCTCCCGGCCCACGGCGATGAGATCCGCGTAGTGATCAGGTGACACGCTCAGGCCCG
>DATHUM010000175.1:0-2483 GCA_035462225.1 Jiangellaceae bacterium
GATTTCGCTGCTGGCCGTCGCCTACGTGTACCGCCGGCTGTCTCCTGCACCTGCCGCCCCGAACCTGCCGTAGGAGAACATGCCCCCCGACCAGGTCAGCAGGGCAGCGCGCGTCGAGGACGTGCACGAGATTGCGCGCGCCATGCCGTATGTCACCGTCGTGTACGGCACCCAGGGGAACGCGGTCTACCAGGTCGGCGGCAAGTCCTTCGTCTTCTTCAGGAATCCACGGCCGGACGCGGTCGACCCCGGCACCGGCGAGCGTTATGACGACGTCATCGTGTTCTGGGTCCCCAGCGAAGCCGACAAGCTCGCGCTGGTCCAGGACCAGACGAAGCCCTTCTTCACCACCCCACACTTCAACGGCCACCTGTCGGTGCTCATGCGGGGAAGCGACATCCGACGGCTGACCAGGCAAGAGCTTGCCGAAATCATCGAGGACGCGTGGTTGTCACGCGCGTCGAAGCGCCGAGCCGACGCGTGGCTCGAGGCTCGGCGCAGGTCCACCTGACTTGTGGGCCGGTCACCGATGAGTCCACTGGCGGCGGTCGACTGACCGGCGTCATCGCGTCACCTGGAGTCGGTGCCAGCCGGCTCCCATAGCTGAATCGGCGTACCTTCGGGGTCGGTGAGTTCGGCGAACCGCCCGTTGGGGTACGTCTCCTGGTGTTCCTGGACCTCGATGCCCGCACTCCGCAGCTGCGCGACCATCGTGTCCAGATCACGCACCCGGAAGTTGATCGCCCACTGCTGGTGGGGCCGGCGGAAGTAGTCCGAGTCCGCCGGGAACGGTGCGAACACTGTCGGGCCGGCCTCCTGCTCCCACGGCCCCTGGTCGTACGACTCCGGCGGCGGGTCTACGCCCAGATGCTCGGCGTACCAGCGGGACACTCCAGCAGGGTCGGCCGCCCGGAAGAAGACTCCGCCGATTCCCGTGACTCGCTCCATGGTGATTCTCCCCGGTCGAGGTTGCCGCAGCCGGCCCGAACCTGCCGTTCATGCTAGTGCGGCGGCCGATCACGTCGCCGGAGAATCCGGTCGTGACTGGGTGTCGCCCAGGGAGATCAACAGTGTTCGCAGCGTAGCGGCCAGGCGATCCCGCTGAGCTTCGCTCAGCCCCGCCAGCAAGCGATCCTCATTGAGGTAGTGGCCGCCGGCTATTCGATCGACCAACGCCAGCCCGTCAGGAGTGAGCGTGATCAGCACCCGCCGGCGGTTCTGTGGATCGGTCTCACGGGTGACCAAGCCCCGCGAGACCAGTCGGTCCACCCGGTTCGTGAGTGCGGACGAACCGATCATGGCGGTGCGCACCAGGTCACCTGGTGTGAGCGTGTACGGATCGCCGGCGCGTCGCAGGGTTGCCAGGACGTCGAACTCCCACGACTCGAGACCGTGACCTGCGAAGTACTCCTTGACGCCGCGTTCCAGCAGGCGTGATGCCCGCGACAGCCGACCCACCACGGCCATCGGTGAGACGTCGAGGTCCGGGCGGATCTCGGTCCACTGATCGACGATCTCGTCGACTGTGTCGCGCATACCGTCCCTTCCTGTTCGACGTCGAACTGTTCGAAGGGAATGCTAGCGAATGCGTAGATGTTCCGAAGGTGTATAGTTCGATATCAAACAGTTCGAAGGAGTCATCATGCGTGCGCTGGTCCGACGGTTCACCACCTCCGCTCTGAGGACGCTCACCGCACCCGCTACGCCGATGAGGGTGCCGGCCGTCCGTAGCTACCCGCGCCGGATCAAGGCATAGCTCACGCCGCGGACTGCTCGGCGCCGCTGGCTAGAGTGAGGGCCATTGCGTGGCGCTGTCGTCCAGTCCGCGCGTCGTGTCCGTGCATGGCACCGTGCGGTGGCCGCCCCACCTCGAAAGGAGTCCCATGCCGGCTCCCCGCTGGCTTGCCGAAGCGAACCGGGCCGGCTTCAACCGGGTAATCCGGCTCATCGCGCCATGGGCTCCAGGGTTCGGTGTCGTCATCCACCGGGGACGGCGCTCCGGCCGCACGCACCGCACGCCGGTCAACGTGTTCCGGCGCGAGGGCGGTTTCGTCATCGCGTTGACGTACGGGCGCGACTCGGACTGGGTCAAGAACGTTCTCGCCGCAGGCGGCTGCGAACTCCAGACCCGCCGACGCCTGCACGAGTTGAGCTCACCGCGGCTTTACCGCGACGACGGTCGCAAAGGTGTACCGGCACCGGTGCGGCTTGCCCTCGGCGCGATAGATGCCTACGACTTCCTCGCACTCGACATTGCCGGCCCGGCCGCGTCATCTCGCGGCGCCACGACGGCCGAGTAGTCCTGGCGGCTCTGCGGCGCCGCTGCCACCATGGGAGGCATGCAGACATGGGACGCCATCACGGCACGGCGCAACGTCCGCGAGTACGACGACCGGTCGATCGCTGACCAGGATCTCGACCGGATTCTGGAAGCCGGTCGCCGCGCGCCATCGTCAAGGAACTGGCAGCCGTGGGACTTCGTC
>DATHUM010000176.1:0-4326 GCA_035462225.1 Jiangellaceae bacterium
GCCCGAGTACGACGACGTGGCGGCCGCCGCGGCGTCGACCGGGCGGCCGGTGAAGCAGATACTGGCAGCGGCGGCCGCCGCCATCCGGCAGGCCGGGCTCGCGCCGTGAACGTAGCGCGCTCAGTCGCCGCCGCGACAGGCCTCACGGCGGCGGCAATGGTTGCGGGCCTGTTCGCCGGCCTGCTTGCCGGCGCCCCGGCGGCGCAGGCGGCCTCCGCAGCCCCTGCGGCCCAGGCGGCCTCCGCAGACCCAGCGGCCCAGGCGACCGCTGCAGACGAACACGGCACGGCCCAGCAGCCGGGAGTGGTTCTCGTCGGTGTGCCCGGCTTGGCCTGGCCGGACGTGACGCCCGAGGACATGCCGACGCTGTTCGAACTGGCGGGCAGCGACGCAGCGGCGTCCCTGAGCGTGCGCACCATCAGGTCCCGCACGTGCACGGTCGACGGCTGGCTCTCGGGCGGCGCGGGTCGCCGAGCCCCCGACCTGACCGCCACCATCGGCGACGGAATTATGGACCGGTTCTGCCGCCGGCCACTGTCACCGGTGGAGTCCGGCGACGGCAGTGCGCGCGTCCCCGGCTGGGACGAGCTGGCCAGCGCCCAGCAAGACCAGGACTACGGCACCGAGATCGGCATGCTGGGCAGCCGGATCGCCGAGGCCGGTGCCTGCTCGGTGGCGGTCGGCCGGGGCGCGGCACTCGCGCTTGCGGACAGCTCTGGCCGGGTGCAGAACTACCTGCCCGACGTGTCCGACCTGACCACTGAGCGGATGACGCAATGCCCAGTCACGGTCGTCGACCTGGGTGTGCTCCCGGTGTCCAGTCCCGCGCCAGAGCGGGAGGATGAGCCGTATTTCGACGAGCGGCGCGCCGCAGCGAAGACTCTGGACTCCGAGCTCGCCAAGCTGATCGCGATCTTGCCCGAGAATGTAGCCCTACTCGTCGCAGGGGTGGCGGACAGCGCGCCGGGAAGCGTGCCGGAGCCGGACGAGCCGCTCCAGATAGCCCCGTCGGGGCTCCGGGTCGCGGTAGCCGCCGGACCCAAGCCCGACGGCTCGCCCTACGGACCGAACTGGCTGATCTCGCGGTCTACCAAATGGGCCGGGCTGGTCCAGCTCGTGGACATCCACGCCACACTGGCCGCCTACGTGGGGATCCCCGATCCGGCCGCCGGCACAGTGGGTGGACCCTGGCGAGTGAGCGGTCCGCACCCCGGTACGTCCGCCGCCACGGTCGACCAGCTACTCGGGATGGACAGAGCGACCAGGGTGTTCCGGACCCAGTCCGGCCCGTTCTTCCAGTTGCTCGGCATCGGGCAGGTGGTGTTCTTCGGCGGCGCATTGCTGTGGCTGCGGTTCCGGCCCCGGCGCCGGTCGGCCGTACTGCGGCTTGCCCAGGGCGTTGCCCTTGTCGTCGCAGCTTTCCCGGTCGCGTCGTTCCTGGCCAACGTGGCTCGATGGTGGCGCTTCGAACGAGCCGGAACCGTGCTCTGGCTGATCATTTTCGCGCTCACCCTCGCCCTTGCGATGGTCGCCCTGGCCGGCCCCTGGCGGCGACGGACGTACGGGCCCCCCGGTGTGCTTGCCGCGATCACCGCGGTCATGCTCGGCGTCGATGTCTGGACCGGGGGCCACCTGCAGCACGCGAGCCTGCTCGGCCTCTCTCCGGTAGTCGCGGGCCGGTTCTACGGATTCGGCAACATCGCCTTCGCGATCTTCGCCGCATCCGCCATGATCGCGACCGCGGCCCTCGCGCAGTGGCTGCACGATCTCGGGTACTCGCGGCGGACCGGTACCGTGGCGGCGACCCTCATCGGTGTCGTCACGGTCGCCACCATGGGTGCACCGTGGGCGGGAGCAAACTTCGGCGGGACTCTGTCGACGCTGCCCGGATTCGCGCTGCTCGTGATCGGTATTTCCGGCGCCAGAGTCACCATCGCGCGGATAGCCGTGGCCGGACTGGCGGGGGTGGTACTCGTACTGCTCATCGCGTGGCTCGACTGGCTGCGCCCGGCCGCCAGCCGAACCCACTTCGGCTCCTTCTTCGCCGATCTGCTGGACGGGCAGGCATGGACCGTGGCCACCCGCAAGGCCAGGGCATCGCTGGGGACGCTGCAACGCTCGCCG
Organism: Jiangellaceae bacterium; assembly: GCA_035462225.1. Taxonomy (GTDB): domain Bacteria; phylum Actinomycetota; class Actinomycetes; order Jiangellales; family Jiangellaceae; genus JASLBX01. Next base: position 2,125 of record DATHUM010000176.1, read on the forward strand.
TACTACGGGTGGCTGGTGCCGATCGCGTATGTGGTCATCACGTGGCTCGTCAGGGGCGATGGGGTCGGCGGGATGCGCGATCTGTACGACCGCTGGCCCATCCTCCGATTCGGCATCTGGGCGGGCCTGCTCACCGGCGCGGTCGGATTCGCGACCAACGACTCGGGGATCATCATCCCGGCCCTGCTTCTTACGACCGCGATCCCGCTCGTGGTCAGCGCTGTGGCCCACGCCCGCCGAATTGCGGGCGAACCCCCCGGACCGCCAACGCGCGCAGTACGTGCAGCCACTGCCGGCCCCGATGCACCTGCGAATGCCAGTCGGTCCCGGTGACGCGGTGATGGAGAGGAACCTCGACCTCACGGATCCGGTAGCCCTGACGCAACAGATCGATGGTCAGGCCGACCTCCACACCGAATCCCGGCGCCAGCGGGAGCGCGGCTTCGAAGGCGGCTCGCGTGATGCATCGCTGACCCGACAAGGGCTGCACCGGGCTCCATCCGGTCGCCTGCTCGATGCCGTTACGGGCCAGCTTGACCACGAATCCCCGCCCACCCCCGTCGGTCCGTTGGGCCGGAAGGGTGGCGATCGTCATATCCGCCTCACCGGCCAGCACCGGCTCGATGAGCGGGGCGGCCTTGGCGGCGCTGTCTTCGAGGTCGGCGTCCAGGAACAACATCGCCCGAGCCGGTACACCCTCACGTGTCTCGCTGAGCTGGACCGCCGCCGCGCCGGTCTCCATCGCAGCCGCCTTGCCCCTGTTCCGCGAGTGACGCACTACCGTCGCTCCGGCGCTCGCTGCGGACGCCGACGTTCGATCGACCGAGCCGTCGTCGACCACGAGGATGAGGTCGACGTGCGGTAAGGCCGAGGCCGCCGACACGGTGGCCGCGATCCGTCGCTGCTCGTCCTTGGCCGGTATGACAACAGCGACTCGATTATCTGTCACGCCGCGACCTTACCGACCTCATCGGCCATTCACACGGACCGCCGTACCCTCGGTACGTGACGACGAACCCACGCGAACGGCTAGGCGCCGACTCGGAGGTCGGTCGGCTCCGGACCGTCCTGCTCCATCGGCCGGGAACGGAGCTGCAACGGCTCACCCCCCGCAACAACGACAAGCTATTGTTCGACGGCATCCCATGGGTCGGCCGTGCGCAGGAGGAGCACGACGCGTTCGCCCAGACGCTTCGCGACCACGGAGTCGAGGTCCTCTACCTGGCCGACCTGCTGGCCCAGACGCTGCGCGAACCAGCGGCCAGACATCAGTGCGTCGCCGCCGTCGTGAACGACCCGCGCCATGGCGACACGCTCCGTTCGGTGCTCAGGTCGCACCTGGAGAGCCTGCATCCCGACGACCTCGCGAGCGTGCTGATATCAGGACTGGCCCATGAGGAGCTCCACGGCGGCCGCGGGCTCGCCTATGCGCTGATGGACAAGCACGAGTTCGTCATCGACCCGCTGCCGAACCTGTTGTTCACCAGAGACTCCAGTGTGTGGATCGGCGACCATGTCGCGATCACCAGCCTGGCAATGCCCGCGCGCCGTCGCGAGACGACCCTGACGAGCGCGATCTTCACTTATCACCCCCGGTTCGCAGGGACGCGGCACGTCTACGACTCGGGTCTGGAGTCGCTCGAGGGCGGCGACGTGCTGTTGCTTGCCCCCGGTGTGCTGGCCGTCGGCACCGGCGAGCGGACGACGCCCGCCGGCGTGGAGCGACTCGCGCGACGGGTGTTCGAGGAGGGGCTCGCCCGGACGGTGCTGGCCGTACCCATCGCACAGGAGCGGGCCACGATGCACCTGGACACCGTCTGCACGATGGTGGATGTCGACGCGCTTCTCATGTACCCGAACGTGGCCGACCAGCTGGTCGCTATCGCCATGACCCCGGGCGAGGAGGGCGTCGAGATCGCCGAGCCGCAACCGTTTCTGCAAGCCGCGGCCAAGGCGATGGGTATCGATACGCTGCGAATCATCGACACCGGGCTCGATCCGATCACTGCCGAACGGGAGCAGTGGGACGACGGCAACAACACCCTGGCCATCGGTCCCCGGCTGGCTGTTGCCTACGAGCGCAACGTCGAGACCAACGCCCGGCTGGAGGAGGCCGGCATCGAGGTGCTCCGTATCGCGGGCAGTGAGCTGGGATCAGGTCGCGGCGGGCCGCGGTGCATGTCGTGCCCGATCAGTCGGGAT
>DATHUM010000177.1:0-1523 GCA_035462225.1 Jiangellaceae bacterium
GACGGTGAACACCACGCTCGGCTCCGGCGCCTGCACCCGCCCGCCGCTGGCCGCCTGATCCACATACCGGCGCGCCTGCCGCGTGGAGACCGCGAACCGCTCGGCCAGCACCCGAACCGCGTCAGCGGTCGCCACACCGGACTCGGCCAGCTCGGCCGCAGCGTTGATCCGCTCGGCGCGCTCCAGATCGCCCACTCGGCGACCACCAGCCATGCCATAACCGTACTACTCGACATGTCACTTGCCGCCTTCGGCGCGCCGGGGACGCTCAAGCCGCCGATAGCTCAGCGTCACGTCGAAGCAGAAGTTGCCCATTGCGTTGGGGGCGTGCTCTCCCCGCTGCTCGCCAACGTCTACCTGCACCGGCTGGACCGGGCATGGCGTGGCGCCTACGGGACGCTGGTCCGCTACGCCGACGACGCGCTGGTGATGTGCCGGTCCCAGGGGCAGGCGCGGGCCGCGTTGGCGCGGCTGACCGCGCTGCTGGCCGACCTCGGTCTGGAACCGAAGGCGGCCAAGACCAGGATCGTGCACCTGACCGTGGGTGGCCAGGGAGTGGACTTCCTCGGCTTCCACCACCGGCTGGTGCGGTCCCGGTCGGCCCTGGGCACCGGCACGGTCACCTACCTGGCCCGCTGGCCCACGCGCAAGGCGGAGCAGCACGCCCGGGACCGCATCCGGTTCATGACCATGCGGGCCCGGCTGGCTGCCCCGGTCGAACACGTCGTGCCGGACATGAACCTGTTCCTGCGCGGCTGGGCGGGCTACTTCCGATACGGAAACTCCGCCCGCTCCTTCGACAAGATCAGACGCTACGCGCTGATGCGTCTCGCGCGGTTCATCGCGAAGCGACATCAACGCGGCCGAGCCTGGGGCTTCGCCCAGATCTACCGGTCGGGCAACGAGCTCGGTCTGATCTCCCTCAACGGGATCGTCGTCGCCCCCCGGCCCAACCGGGCCTGGCGGGCTCCGGCCGAACACCGCCGGTGAAGGACGTCGGTGAGCCGTGTGCGGGAGAACCGCACGCACGGTTCGACGGGCGGGGACTGGAAACGGAACGCCACCGCGTCACCGCGCCAGTCCCCGCCCCAACCATCCTCCGTCGAACGGACAACGCAGAGCAGGGCCTGTGGCCGATCCTCCAAAGGGCCGGACGTGTTCAGGCGGAGGGGTCGTCCGTTGGCGCGATCGTGAGTCGGAGAAGTTACCGAACGCCGAGGATGCGGTAAGGAGCACGCGCTATGGCGGGAAACAACCGCAATCCCTCGTCCGCTGCGACCAGCCGGGGCTGTCGGTACTCGCGGACGATGCCCCGACGCTTGACCTGGCCATGGCCAGCGGCGAGGAGATTGCTGACCCAGTCCGAGGCCTTGCCGTACAGCACCCCGACGACAAGACCTTCAGAAGTGGCGAACGCCAACACCGGGGTCGCGAAGTCTCGCCCGGTCTTGCGGCCGCGGTGCCGGATGATCGCCAAGGGTGGTAACCATCCCGCGACCAGCAGCACGACCGGGTTCGCCACC
>DATHUM010000178.1:0-10247 GCA_035462225.1 Jiangellaceae bacterium
ACAGCACTGTTGCGCCCGGCACGTCCGGCAACCAGCCGGTGCCCGCCCCGCGGACGGTCACCGTCAACGTACGGTGCTCCGCCGTCGTCCGCAGCTCATCCACCCGGCCGCTCATGACGACCCGGCCGTGGTCGATGATGACGACGTCCTCGCAGAGGTCCTCGACCAGGTCGAGTTGGTGGCTCGAGAACAGCACCGCCGCGCCTGCGGCCGCGAGCTCGCGGAGCAGTTCCATCATCGTGTCCACCGCCAGCGGGTCCAGCCCACTGAACGGCTCGTCGAGCACCAACAGCTCCGGGTCGTTGATCACCGCCAGGGAGAGTTGAAAGCGCTGTTGATTGCCGTGCGAGAGCACCTCCACCCGGTCGCCGGCACGCTCGGCGAGCCCGAGCCGCTCGAGCCAGCGATCTGCGGCCGCGTCCGCTGCGGTCCCGCTCATCTCGGATAGCCGGCCGAAGTAGCCGAGCTGATCCCGTACCCGCATCTTGGGGTATACACCGCGCTCCTCCGGCAGGTAGCCGAAGCGCAGCCGTGCTCGATGGCCCACCGGGCGTCCGCGCCAGCGAACTTGTCCGGAATCCGGCCGGACCAGCCCGAACACAGCCCGCATCGCCGTCGTCTTGCCGGCGCCGTTAGGCCCCAGGAAGCCGGTGATCCGCGCAGGTTGCACGCCGAACGTGCACCCGTCCAGCGCGGTGACCGGCCCGAACCGCTTGGTCAGACCGTCGAACTCGAGCACGTCGCTCAGCCTTGCACACGGGGATCAGAGCGCGCGAAGCCGATCGCGGGTGATAGAGATCGACCAGAACTGCGTCAACGGGTCTCGAGGAAGCCGAGAACTCGTTCGCGAAGCAGCTCGGTGGCGCGGGGATCGTACGACGGCAGGGTGCTGTCGGCGAAGTAGTGCTGGTCGCCCGGGTAGAGGAACAGCGTCCCGTCGCGCGCCTGGTCGACCACCACCTGGGCTGCGTCTATGTCACCCTCGCCGGCGAAGATCGGATCGCGATCCATGCCGTGAACCTGCACCGGCACGTCCTCCGGCCAGGCCGGACCGAATTCCGAGGGTGGAACGCAGGAGTAGAACAGCAGCGCTCCCCGGGCGCCGGGACGGGTCTGCGCCAGTTTCTGTGCCGGCAGCACACCTAGTGAGAAGCCGGCGTACACCAATTCGGCGGGCAGGCCCTCGACGGCGCGGACACCACGTTCGATCACTTCGCCAAAGCCGATCTCCGCGGCGTGATCGACACCGTCCTCCAGGCTGTCGAACGTGCGGCCCTGGAAAAGATCGGGAGTGTGCACTGTGTGCCCGGCGCTGCGCAGCTCGGCGGCGAACTCCAATACGCCGGGAGTCAGACCCAGGGCGTGGTGAAACAGTACAACCTCGGCCATATCGACGCTCCCGTCGCAGCGGATCAGAGATCGACTCTCGAACGCTCAAGGAGTCTAGTGGGCGGCCGGCCACGCCTCGCCGATCCGGCCGGCGAGCAGCAGCTACTCGAACCACTCGGGCACGTCGTACCCGTCGCGGCCCGTCGTCTGTTGCGCGGTGACTCGCAACCGAGCACCCGGACCAGGTCGCGGGACGACGTCGCGTGGTGCGGCGATGTCGTGCCCGGCGTCGCACCGCAGGTACACCCGCGCCTGGGCGCCGCACTCGCGGTGCACCGTCTCCAACGGCGGGCCTTCGGGGTCGGCAAAGTACCTGTCTCCCCATTCCCGCACGGCGACCAGGACGGGATAGAGGTCCAGGCCCTTGTCGGTGAGCCGGTACTCCAGCCGCTCCCGCGCACCCGGTTCGCGATACGGAACACGTTTCAGCACCCCGACCTCGACCAGCATGGACAGGCGATTGGCCAGAACCTGGCGCGGGATGCCGGTACGCACTCGCATGTCGTCGAAGCGACGCACACCGGTGAACACTTCGCGCAGTACGACCAGCGTCCACTTCTCGCCCAGGACCGACATGGCTCGGGCGATGGTGCAGTTCTCGACGGAGATGTCCAAAGCGGCGGGACGCATACTTCCAGGCTAGGTCTTGTTGACAGACCCAGCAAGTCCTTGAGAAGCTGAGTCCATGACACAGACGCAGGTCACCCGCAGCCGCACCTTCTCGTGGCACGACCCCGCGGCGAGCGCGGCGCTGCTCGGCTCACGTAGCGGGCTCGAGCTGCTCCAGGCGATGATCGCCGGCGAGATACCGCCGCCGCCTGTGATGGAAATGGTCGGCATGGACGGTTTCACCGCCGAACCCGGGCGTGCCACGATCCGCCTGACGCCGCGCGAGTTCCACTACAACCCGCTGGGCACGGTCCACGGCGGTGTGCTGGCGACGCTGCTCGACACGGCGACCGGCTGCGCGGTCCACTCCACGCTGCCCGCCGGAGTGGGTTACACCTCCGTTGATCTGACCACCAAGTTCCTGCGCCAGGTGACTACCGAAACCGGGCCGCTGCGCTGCGAGGGCGTGGTCTTGTCAGTCGGGCGACGCACGGCGCTGGCCGAGGCCAGGCTTACCGACGGGCAGGGCAAGTTGCTCGCCCATGCCACGTCCACCTGCATGTTGTTCGGTACGAGCGAACGGTAGGAACACCGCTCCGGCGCCCGGCGTTGCCACGTCATCCTGTAATTGCGTAATCAGGAGCGTTCGGTGAGCGATGACAAGGCGCCCCAGTCCGGCGAACAGCCACTCGACGCGTACTCGCGGGTCGTCACGCGGGTGGCCGACGAGCTACTCCCCCATGTTGCGAGCGTGCGCGTGCGCGGCACTCGTCGTGGCATGCAGATCCAGGGCGGCGGATCTGCCGTCGTCTTCACCGACGATGGCTACCTGATCACCAACGCACACGTGGTCGGCAGTACTGACCGCGGGACCGCAGCGTTCGCCGACGGCACCCAGGCCGAGTTCGACGTGGTCGGCTCCGACCCGCTGTCGGACCTCGCAGTGATCCGGGCGCGCGGGGCAACCCCACGCGCCGCCCGATTCGGCGACGCCGAGTCGCTTCGCGTCGGCCAACTCGTCGTGGCGGTGGGCAGCCCGCTGGGCCTGGCCGGGTCGGTGACCGCCGGAGTGGTCAGCGGGCTCGGACGCTCACTCCCGACCCAGAGCGGTCGCGCGGGCCGCGTCGTCGAGGACGTGATCCAGACCGACGCCGCGCTCAACCCAGGCAACTCCGGCGGCGCGTTGGCCGACTCGGCCGCCCAGGTGGTCGGCATCAATACCGCGGTCGCGGGCATCGGGCTCGGGCTGGCCGTCCCGATCAACTCGACCACCCGCCGGATCATCGGGACGCTCATCCGCGAGGGGCGGGTGCGGCGGGCCTACCTGGGCCTGGTGAGCACGCCCACCCCGCTGCCCGCGTTGATCGCCGACCGCACCGGCCAGCGCAACGGGCTGCGGATCGTCGAGGTCGTCCGCGGTGCGCCGGCAGACCAGGCCGGTCTGAAAGCAGGAGACCTGGTCCTTTCTGCTGGACGGGCCCCGGTGGCCGAAGCGGAGAGCCTGCAGCGGCTGCTGTTCGACGACGCCATCGGACGGCCGTTGCCGATGACCGTGCTGCGCAACGGCGCCATGGTCGACGTGATCGCGGTCCCGACGGAGCTCGAGCGGGTCTGACCGAGTGCGTCCAATCGATTCGTGGAGACGGCCGGCCGGCTGATACGCTGCTGCGGCGGTCGGCCGCAGGTGCCGCCCGATCCCCCGTAGCTCAATTGGCAGAGCGTCCGGCTGTTAACCGGCAGGTTGTTGGTTCGAGTCCAACCGGGGGAGCCAATCCGCTCATTCGCCGGGGTGCACCAGCCCCGTCTCGTAGGCGAGAACCACCGCTTGGGCGCGATCACGAAGATCCAGTTTCCCCAGAATGCGCCCGACGTGCGTCTTCACCGTCTGCTCGGCGAGCACCAGAGCGTCCGCGATCTCGGAGTTCGACATCCCGCGCGCGATCAGCTTGAGCACTTCGGTCTCTCGGGGAGTGAGCACTCGCAGCCGCTCTGGTTTCGGTCGATCCCGCACCGGACGCTTGGCATAGTCGGCGATCAACGTCCGCGTCACGGACGGCGCGAGCAGCGCGTCCCCGGCCGCCACGACGCGTACCGCCCGGATCAGCTCGTCGGCGGACGCGTCCTTCAGCAGGAATCCGCTGGCGCCTGCCCGGAGCGCCTCGTAGACATAGTCGTCGAGGTCGAAGGTGGTCAGCATGATGACCCGAGGGTGGCGCAGGCCGGGTGCCAGGAGGATCCGCCGGGTCGCCTCCAAACCGTCGACCCTGGGCATCCGTACGTCCATCAGCACGATGTCGGGCCGCCAACGGCGAACCGCCTCCGGTGTCTCCGCCCCATCGGCCGCGTCTCCCACCACCTCGACGTCCGGCTGAGCCGGCCCGCGTGGTGTGCCCTGGTGGGCGTGCTACTCGCTGCGCTGGCGGCTCGGCTGGCTTGGTTCGAGCGGTACGGAGGCGACCGGATGCGGGTGGCGAGCAGCGGCAATGGACCGGCCGGCGACAATCGAACTCTGCTGGCCGGTGCTGGAACCGTCGCGGCCGCGGCCGGACTCTTCGGGCTCGTCCTCGGTGGGTTGACGCCGTCGCTGCCGCTTGCCGTCAGCCTTGCCGCACTGGCGTGCGGCCTCGCCCTGACGACCCGCGCCACTGGGGCTTGCGGATATACGCTAGGGGGGTATGGTGTAACCTACGAGTCGAACAAGATGTGTGGAGCGAGGAGATCTCATGACCACGAGCACGTTCCAGGTCCAGGGCATGACATGCGGGCACTGCGTCAGCGCGGTCAGGTCCGAGATCGGCCGGCTGTCCGGAGTCTCGGACGTCTCGGTCGACCTCGATAGCGGCAAGGTCACCGTCGTCGCCGAGCAGCCACTCCCCCAGGACGACGTCCGTGCCGCGGTCGAAGAGGCCGGCTACGAGCTCGTTGGTTGATCCGTGCGAAACCTGACGAAGCTGGCCACCTTCGCGGCCGTCCTGCTCGTCGTACTCGGCGCCGCCTACTTCGTAGGTCAAGCGTCGGGGATCGACGGTCTGGCGGCCGCTGACGAGGGGCACGACGACGACGGCGGCGACGCTCACACCGAGGCCGAAGGCGACGGCGAGCCGGCCGCCGACGGGCACGCCGGCGAGACCCATAACACGGGCCAGGCCGGCGACCAGGCCGGTCAGCCGGGCGGGCTGCAGGTCACCGCGGACGGGTACACCTTCGAACCGCTCTCCTACCCCACCGAGCCGGGCCGGGAGGAGCCGTTCGAGTTCCGCATCGTCGGCCCGGACGGGACACCCGTCACGGACTTCACCACCGAGCACGACGCCGACCTGCACCTGATCGTCGTCAACCGCGACCTGTCCGACTACCAGCACGTGCACCCGGCTCTGTCCGCGGACGGCACCTGGTCCGTCCCCTTGACGCTCGAGAGCGCCGGTGTCTACCGGGCGTTCGCCGACTTCGTGCCGGCAGAAGCCGGTGGCGGGCTGACGCTGGGCGCCGACCTGCTCGTCGCCGGCAACTACGAGCCGTCGCCGCTTCCCAGTCCTGTGCACACCGCTGAGGTCGACGGGTACACGGTCGAGCTAACCGCGCGGCTGGAGCCAGGTGCCGACAGCCCGGTCACGCTGACCGTCAGCCGCGAGGGCGAACCCGTCACCGACCTGGAGCCGTACCTCGGCGCATACGGTCACCTGGTGGCGTTGCGCGAGCGCGACCTGGCCTACCTGCACGTCCACCCGGACGGCGACCCGGACGATCCTTCCGTCCCATCCGGCCCAGAGGTCGGCTTCGTGACAGAGGTCCCGTCCGAAGCCACCTACCGCCTCTATTTCGAGTTCCAGCACCAGGGCACCGTGCGAAGGGCCGAGTTCACCGTGGAGGCTTCGGATGACCACTGAGCGCATCGACACCGGCCGGTCCGAGGTCGAGTTGCAGATCGGTGGCATGACCTGCGCGTCGTGCGCCGCCCGGATCGAGAAGAAGCTCAACCGGGTCGAGGGCGTCACCGCCAGCGTGAACTACGCGACGGAGAAGGCTCACGTCGTCCTCCCCGACACCGTCACCGTCGATGACCTGATCGACGTGGTAGAGCAGACGGGTTACTCCGCGGAGCTCCCCGCTGCCGCGGCGGACACCGCGCTCGGCGACGGCGAACCGGCGGACCCGACCCGCGAACCGCGGATCCGCCTGCTGGTCAGCGCCGCGCTGTCGGTCCCGGTCATCGCCATGGCGATGGTGCCGGCCTGGCAGTTCACCTACTGGCAGTGGCTGTCGCTGACCCTCGCCGCGCCGGTGCTCGTCTGGGGCGGCCTGCCGTTCCACCGGGCTAGTTGGGCGAACCTCAGGCACGGCACGGCCACCATGGACACGCTCATCTCCATGGGCACGTCGGCGGCCTTCGCCTGGTCGGTGTATGCACTGTTCTTCGGTACGGCCGGCGAGCCGGGTATGACCCATCCGTTCTCGCTGACGCTCACCCGCACCGCGGGCGCCGACAACATCTACTTCGAGGTGGCCGCAGGGGTCACTACATTCATCCTGGCGGGTCGCTACTTCGAGGCTCGGTCGAAACGGCGGGCCGGCGCGGCGCTTCGGGCCCTGCTCGAGCTCGGTGCCAAGGACGTAGCCGTGCTGCGTGACGGCATCGAGCACCGGGTTCCGATCGACGGACTGGCCGTCGGCGATCGGTTCGTCGTCCGTCCCGGCGAGCGCATCGCCACGGACGGCGTGATCGAGCAGGGTACGTCCGCGGTGGACGAGAGCATGATCACTGGTGAGTCGCTGCCAGTGGAGGTCGGGCCGGGATCCGTGGTGGTCGGCGCGACCGTCAACGCCGGTGGGCGGATCGTCGTACGGGCGACCAGGGTGGGCGCTGATACCCAACTCGCCCAGATGGCCAAGCTCGTCGAGGAGGCGCAGAGCGGCAAGGCCGCTGTGCAGCGGCTCGCCGACCGCATCGCCGGCGTGTTCGTCCCGATCGTGATCGCCCTGGCCGCGGCCACGTTGGGCTTCTGGCTGGGCACGGGAGCGGCCGTCGGGATGGCGCTCACCGCGGCCGTCGCGGTCCTTATCATCGCGTGCCCGTGCGCACTCGGGCTCGCCACTCCAATGGCATTGCTCGTCGGCACGGGACGCGGCGCCCAGCTCGGAATCCTCATCAAGGGACCTGAGGTGCTGGAGTCCACGCGCCGGGTAGACACGATCGTGCTCGACAAGACCGGGACGGTGACGACCGGTGAGATGACGCTGCTGGAGGTAGTGCCGGCAGATGGCGAGGATCCGGACCAGGCTCTGCTGCTCGCCGGTGCTCTCGAGCACGCTTCCGAACATCCGATCGCGCGGGCGATAGCCGCGGGCGCGATCGCGCGGGTGGGCGAATTGCCGACGCCATCGGAGTTCGCCAACTCCGAAGGGCTCGGTGTCACGGGAGTCGTCGACGGGCACGGCGTCGTCGTGGGCCGCCCCGCCCTGCTCGCAGACTGGGCGATGCCGCTCACGCCGGAGCTGGAGGCCGCTCGGCAGCAGGCCGAGTCCGCTGGGCGTACCGCGGTCGCCGTGGGGTGGGACGGCCGGGTTCGCGCCCTGCTGCTCGTCGCCGATGCCGTCAAGGCGACGAGTGCGGCGGCGGTCGACGAACTCCGCTCGCTCGGGCTGACACCGGTATTGCTCACCGGCGACAACCAGACCGTCGCGCGTGCGGTGGCGGCCGAAGTGAACATTGAGGCGGACAACGTCATCTCCGAGGTTCTGCCGGCGGACAAGGTCGATGTCGTCAAGCGGATGCAGGCCGCGGGCCGGGTCGTAGCGATGGTGGGCGACGGTGTCAACGACGCAGCCGCCCTGGCCCAGGCCGACCTGGGGTTGGCGATAGGAACCGGCACCGACGTCGCCATCGAGGCCAGTGACCTGACCCTGGTTCGCGGCGACCTTCGAGTGGCCGCCGACGCGATCCGGCTCTCCCGGCGCACGTTGCGGACCATCAAGGGCAACTTGTTCTGGGCGTTCGCCTACAACGTCGCGGCGCTGCCGCTGGCGGCGGCCGGCCTGCTCAACCCGATGATCGCGGGTGCGGCGATGGCACTCAGTTCGGTGTTCGTGGTGTCCAACAGCCTGCGGTTGCGCCGGTTCGGCGCGCCGCCGCGCTGAATCACTCGACCTCGGCGCGCACCTGCGCCACCGCTTGGTCGATCTTGGCGCGGACGGTGGCATCGTCCAGGTCGATTCCGGCGTCCACGGCGACGACCCAGGCCAAGGCGCGTCGGCCGGGTCGGCGCCGGCCGCTGACTCGCACACCGCGCTCGTCGGTGATCGGAACGTGCCGGCTGATGACCACGCTGGCCTGGACCTGCTCTCGCACGACATCCAGGAATCTGGTCGCTTCGCCGAGCCCTACCCGGTGGCGGCGCGGCTCGGCCCCGAGAGGTGCGGTCTCGACGACGACAAGCTGGTCGTCGTCCCGGCTCCACGTAGCTCGCTCGACTTTCTCCCAGCCGATCGCATGGAACCCGCCGTCGGCCGGGAGCACGAGCTGGCGTGTCGTCGCGGCGATCGGACCGGCTTCGGACTCGGCCCGGGCCAGCAGGCGCTCGCCCGGCCCGAGCGTCAGCCCGGCCGGAAGTGCAGGACGGCGAAACAGTTGTGGCATGGCGCCTGCCACCCTACGGTCTCGCGTGGGAACTCCACTAGGCATGGCGGTGCCGTACCACCCGCACGCGCCTGGTACGGCACGCACAGCCCTGCTGAACGTGATCGACCGGCAGCTAACGCAGGTAGTCGCGCAGGGCTGCGGCGAACTGGCCCCGGCGCAGCTTGGCCAGGGTCTTGGCCTCGATCTGGCGGACCCGTTCGCGGGTTACGCCGAACTGTCGGCCGACTTCCTCGAGGGTTCGCATCTCGCCGTCGTCCAGACCGTAACGCAGGCGCACCACGGCCTGTTCGCGTTCACCCAGCGAGGCCAGGATTCGATCGATGTGCCCCTTGAGCATCAGCTGGGCGACGAGTTCGGCGGGTGCTTCGTAGTCGCCGTCCTCGATGAGATCGCCGAGTTCGTTGTCGGCCGCCTCCCCTACCGGGGTGTGCAGGCTCAGCGGCTCGGTCGCCAGCGTCAGCAGGTCTATCACACGCGCCTCTTCCAACCCGGTTTCGTGAGCGAGTTCGTGGATTCGAGGCTCTCGGCCCAGCCGTTGGGAGAGCTGGCGCTGCACACGCAGCAGCTTGTTCATCGTCTCGACAACGTGAACAGGCATCCGGATCGTACGGCTCTGGTCGGCCAGCGCGCGGGAGATCGCCTGCCGGATCCACCACGTGGCATACGTCGAGAACTTGTAACCCTTGGCATAGTCGAACTTCTCGACGGCCCGGATCAGCCCGACGTTGCCTTCCTGAATCAGATCCAGCAGCGGAAGGCCACGGCCGACATACCGCTTGGCCACGGACACGACGAGTCGCAGGTTGGCCTCGATCAGCCTGCGCTTGGCCTCGCGGCCGAGCAGAACGATCTGCCGTAGCTCGGACCGCTGGACAGGTTCCAGATCAGGCTGGTTGGCCAGCCGGTTCTCGGCGAACAGCCCCGCTTCCACGGACCTGGCGAGTTCGACCTCTTCGACCGCTGAGAGCAACGGCACTCTGCCGATCTCTCGCAAGTACTGACGTACCAGGTCAGGAGCACGTTCGTCGACCGCCCACGAACGCGTCAGGTCGATCGGCTCGACGAGCTCCAGCTCGACTACGTCGGGTTCTTCGTCGTCCGGCGCCACGCCGACCACGGCATCGGAACGGCCCGGCACCTCAGGCTGCCGCTGCGCCGGCACGGCCGCCGTCCTTGCGAGTTCTCGTAACGATCCTCGCGACACCGCCCACCCACCTCGAGTCGGTATGAGATCCAGTGTGCCGTGAACTTGCAGGGTTACTGGTAGTAATTTCGCCAAAGGATCATGAAACTGCTACTGGAGTGACCAGTGTGACGGGCGTGAGATGCCGCGAGGTGTCGACTTGCCCTGGGTCGGTCAGATGGGTGGATGACCGAATTCGGGCACGCTATACAGTTGATCACCCGAGCGAATTCGTTCCTTCCTGATCGAATCGCCGGCGGGAACCCCGAAAACCCATGATCACCGACGGTTCGATCAGGAAGGAGCGAATTGATCAGGTAGGTTAGCGCTTTCCACGGACACAAAGAGGCTCGGCCAAAGCATGTGCCCAACGGCCCTGCGGGCATGGGGCCGAAGAGGCTGTCGAGCCCCGTCGCAGGATCTCAGGAC
>DATHUM010000179.1:0-4650 GCA_035462225.1 Jiangellaceae bacterium
GCTGACGAACAATGGCTATCTTCCTGACCGAGAGCTCCAAGGTCATCGTCCAGGGCATGACCGGCTCCGAGGGCACCAAGCACACCGCCCGGATGCTGCGTTCCGGCACGAACATCGTCGGCGGGGTCAACCCGCGCAAAGCGGGGGAGACAGTGGAGTTCGGCGGGAAGTCCGTGCCGGTCTTCGGCACCGTCAAGGAGGCGATGGAGACCACGGGCGCGGACGTGTCGGTGGTCTTCGTGCCGCCGAAGTTCACCAAGGACGCAGTCGTCGAGGCAGTGGACGCCGGCATGCCGCTGGTCGTGGTGATCACTGAGGGCATTCCGGTGCACGACACCGCTGCGTTCTACCAGCACGCCGAGAACTCGGGAGTGACGCGCGTCATCGGGCCGAACTGCCCGGGCCTGATCAGCCCCGGAAGGTCCAACGCCGGGATCATTCCCGCCGACATCACCAAACCGGGCCGGATCGGGCTGGTCAGCAAGTCTGGAACGTTGACTTACCAGATGATGTACGAGCTGCGCGATGTCGGATTCTCGACCTGTGTCGGCATCGGCGGTGACCCGATCAACGGCACCACGCACATCGACTGCATCGAGGCGTTCGAAGCCGATCCGGAGACCGACGCGATAGTGATGATCGGCGAGATCGGTGGCGACGCCGAGGAGCGCGCAGCTGAATACATCAAGACCCACGTGACCAAGCCGGTCGTGGGATACGTGGCCGGGTTCACCGCTCCCGAAGGCAAGACGATGGGCCACGCCGGAGCGATCGTGTCCGGCTCGTCCGGGACGGCCGCCGCCAAGGCAGAGGCACTCGAGGCCGCAGGCGTCCGGGTCGGCAAGACCCCGTCCGAGACCGCCCGCATCATGCGCGAAATCATGCAGTCCCGCTAGCGCTCGCTCACGCACGGCCAGCTGCCGTTCGATCACGTTCGGCAGGCGCCGCCACGTGGCTACAGGCACGCATGCCTGTAGCCACGTTGCCAGCAATGGAGGGGGGCCAACCGGTGGCTAACTTGAGAAGAATCAGGTGAGCTCTAGGAGGCGACCGTCGCTAATCGCGCCATGTCTAGGTCTATCGTGCAGTGGAGTGCCGATCGATCAGGTCACCGGCCCTAGCGGCGCTGATGGGGCTTTGGTTAGCGGAGGAGTAGGTGGGCGTGCATGAGGACATATCGCTCGCCTAGCGATGATAAATGGGCGGACCAACACTTCGGCCTGCTGAGTCGATCAGTCCACTACCGCCGCAGCCTCGGCGGCAGAGGACTGCCGATCGTCCATATTCATGGTTTCGGCATCTCCGGCGCATATCTCATGCCAACTGCTCGGTTGCTCGCAGACAGGTGGGTAAACGTGGTGCCCGACCTGCCCGGATATGGCCGCAGCGAGCGACGAGACCACGTGCTCGACATCCCCGCCCTGGCCGAGGCACTCATCGCAGTCCTCGACCATTTGGATTTCGATCAGGTCGTGCTCGTGGGCAACTCCATGGGTTGTCCCATCGGCCTTGAGGTCGCCCACGCCATGCCAGAGAGAGTCCACCGCTTGGTCCTGGTCTCACCAGCGGGCGGCATTCAGAATCAGCCTCTGGCTCGCGCCGTGAGTCAACTCGCGCTCGACGCAATCCGGGAGAGCCCGAAGATGATGCCGGTCGCAGTGCCCGACTATTTGAGGTTCGGGCCGCTCAACGCTCTTCGCCTGTTTCGTGAACTCACCCGCTTCCCGTCTTTGGATCGGTTGCTTCACACGCCAGTTCCTACGCTCGCCGTTCTGGGTGGCCGAGATCCGCTCATGCCGCCCCCATCTCGAGTGCTGGATGTCGCCCGGCATGCGCCTGATCATGTGACCGTGGTGCTGATCATGCAGGCCGCACACGCGATCAATTTCAGCCACCCCCGGGAACTTGCGCAGGTGATCACCTCATGGCTGGACGGCCGGGACCTCAACGACAGACCGGGCGGCGTTCGAGTGGTACGCACGAAGTACGACCGCTGACCCGAATGCGCGACCACCCGGTAGGGGTCGCTAATGCGTCGCAGCACCGCGCACTAATGCATTCTCTCCGCGTCGATCGAATCAGCATCGCTCGGGAGCTGGAGATCTCTGCAACGTGAACTCATACCGACGGGACGATGTACCAGATTAGGCATCTGCCTAGTCTTTCTGTCGCAAGGCTTGGATTCATTGGCTGGTAGGGCGGCTCGGCTCACGTCGGCGCACCATGCACTGCTCGACGTCCCGGCCTAGGAAGCAATGACGGTTCGGACACGGGCCCGTCAGGATACGAGGGCTCCCACCAGGTGTTGCGGACCTAGTCGGTAGAGGCAGGGGCGTCATGGAAGACAACTTGCGATCCTCGACCGTCAGTGACCCCAGCCGACGTGCACTGAGCGTGCGGCAAGCCGCGTTCATCGGAGTAGGTGCGATGGTCGGCGCCGGGATCTTCGCACTACTCGGCGCGGCGGGCGAGGTGGCCGGAGCGGCCGTCTGGCTCTCGTTCCTGATGGCTGGCGTCGTCGCCGGCCTTCAGGGCTATTCCTTCGCGAAACTCGGCGCGCGGTACCCGTCGGCCGGAGGATTCCTCGAGTACGTGGTTCGTGCGTTCGGCAACGGACGTACGACGGGCATCGTCGCGTGGCTGCTTCTCGCGGCGAACGCGATCATCACAGCCATGGTCGCCGTCTCATTCGGGAGCTATGCCAGCGCTGCGCTTACCGATGGCGAGACGGACTGGTCCAAGGCCTTCGCGGTGCTGATCATCCCTGTCATGACGGCGCTGAACGTCCTCGGCTCGCAGGCCGTAGCCAGGGTCCAGACCATCGTCGTCATCGTCGTGATCGGCATCTTGACGGTCTTTGCAGTGGCGACGCTGGCGAACATGGATGCCAGCCTGCTGGCGTTCTCCGGGTACCCGCGCCTCCGGGACATCGTGTCAAGTGTCGCCCTGACGTTCTTCGCCTTTCTTGGCTTCGGCGTCATCACCTTCACGGCCAAGGACCTCGCCAATCCAGCGCGTCAGCTACCGCGAGCTGTCTACCTGGCCCTCGGGATTGCGACGGTGATCTACGTTGCAGTTGCTTTGGGAGTCTTCGGGACGCTCACGGTGGACGAGGTGATCTCGTCTGAAGGAACGGCGTTAGCGGTCGCCGCCGAGCCGGTGCTCGGCTCGGCCGGATACTGGCTGATGAGCGTAACGGCACTGTTCGCGACAGCGGGCGCAACTAATTCGGGGTTGTATCCGGCCGCCGGGTTGTGCGAACACATGGCATCGATCGGGCAGTTCCCGCCCGTGCTCGGTCGTCGGCTACGCGAACGGGCGCCCAGCGGGCTCATCGTGACGGCGATTGCCGCCATCGTCCTCGCCGTCGCGTTTGACCTATCCGCGATCGCCTCGATCGGCAGCGCGGTCGCACTGGTGGTCTTCACCATGGTCACCGCCGGCCATCTGCGACTGCGTAGCGAGACAGGTGCACGCGCCTCGGTGTTGGTGCTCGGCATCGCAACGACGGCATTGGTGCTGGTGACGTTCGCGCTCACCACCCTGGTCGAGGAACCGGCCACGGCAGCCGCGCTGGTGCTCATCCTGCTTCTGAGCATCGCCCTGGACGTCGTGTGGAAGCGTGTGCGCGCGGGTCGTGTGCCTCGGGAACAGTAGGCACGCAGCGCTTTCGGGGCTTCGACTCAGCATCGAGAGAACAGCACAACTCTCCGGACGCTCAGGTGTCAGAGAATGCCTGACGCAGTTTCTGCTCCTGTTCGTCGGTGAGATTGGTCGAGATCAGCTCCGGGTGCATCCCGACGAACTCGAGCTTGATTCGGCCCATTGCCGCGTGATCGGACAGCAGGAACAGCGCCGACGTACCGGGAGTGATTCTTTCCTGCACGGAGCGGATGAAGTCGCGGTCGATACCAGTCTCAGCCAAATGGCCCGCCATAGCTCCGACCCCCGCTCCCACAGCGGTCCCCAGCAGGGGTACGAAGAACAGCAGGCCGAACAGGAAGCCCCAGAACGCGCCCCACCCGGCTCTTTCGGCGGTGACGTCGGTCAGATGACGTGTCCGAGGCTTCTTCTGATCGTGCGGCCAACTGACGACGGCTGCGTCAAGGACGCCGATATCGCCTTCCTGAGCCATTCGCAGCAGAATTGCGGTGGCGTTTTCGGCGCCACCTGTGCTGTCGAATCGCCACACCGTCAGGGTTGCCATTGCGCCTCCTCTTGTAGTTAACGCGGCGGTGGGACCGCTCCAGATCTAGTCATTTTTGAACTGCGAGGTGCATTTCGTACGGCTGGCAGTGAACTCGCTAGGGTGACTCCGTTGCCGTGGCCGTAGGCTCGGCCTGGGCGGTCGTTGGTGTCGCGGTGGGAGTTGGGGTCTCCCGGGCCGCGGCGATTGCGTCCTGCAGAGCGCTCAACGTGGCGGCGTCGACCGCGCCCGTGGCCGGGACTCCGAGGTCGGTTTGGAAGACGATCAAAGCGTCGGTCAACTCCTCGGTCCACTGTCCATCGACAGGTCCGGTCCAGTAGCCGGCGAGCTTGAGCGTCGATTGAACTGCTGCCGTTAGCACAACCAGTTCGGTCGCGGCGTCTGCACTGAGCTCATCCTCGGCCGCTTCCTTCGAGGCGTCGGTCGCTAGGTCTACGAAACCC
>DATHUM010000180.1:0-10225 GCA_035462225.1 Jiangellaceae bacterium
GCCAGGAGTGGGCGGACACTACGGCTCAGCGCAGCCAGTTCGGGATCAACGACGCGCTGCTGGCGGTGGCCACCGGCGAGCGCGCCTTTCAGCTGTCCATCGATGCGGAATACCCGCTGACCGATGAGCAACTGCGCGAGATCGAGTCCGTCGCGATCGAACCGCCGCTGCGCGCCAACGATTGGGCGGGCGGCGCGATCGGCGCGGCGAACGGAATCGCCGCGACCCTGAGTGGGCAGGAGGTTCAGGCGCCGGAAATAGTCCCCGGCGAGGAGAGCCCCAGTGCGGAAGGCGGCTTCCCGTGGGTTCCGGTTCTCATCGGCGCGGGTGCGGTGGGCGTCGGAGCGTACGCCTACACCCGGGCGCGCCGCCGGCGTTCCACGAGCGCCGAACCGTCCACCCTCACCCTCGATGAGCTGGATGCGCGGGCCAGCAGCCTGCTGGTCGAAACGGACGACGCGGTCAAGACCAGTGAGCAGGAGCTCGGGTTCGCTACTGCCCAGTTCGGTGAGGAGGCCGCCGCACCGTTCGCCAAGGTAATCGAGGATGCGAAGGCCGACCTGACCGCCTCGTTCCGCCTCCGGCAACAACTCGACGACGCCATTCCCGAGGACGACGCGACGCGCCGCCAGATGCTGGAGGAGATCATCACGCGGTGCGAGTTGGCCAATGAGTCCCTGGACGCGCAAGCCGACGCGTTCGACCGGCTCCGCGCACTCGAGCAGAACGCTCCCGAGGTCCTGGCGGAGGTGGAGCAGCGCGCGGCTGACCTCGGGCCAAGAGTCGCTGCGCTCCCGGCGGCGCTCGACGCGCTGCGCGGCAGGTACTCCGACTCCGCTCTCGAACCGGTGGCGAACAACGACGAGCAGGCCACCGAGCGGTTGGATTTCGCCCGGACGGCGGCAGCTGATGCGCGCCGGCGCCTCGACGCCGGTGACACTGCCGGCGCGGCCGTCGCGGTGCTCGCCGGGCAGGAAGCGGTCGGGCAGGCGACGCAGCTCGTCGAGGCGGTCGACCGGCTCGGTGCGGACCTGGACCAGGCCGCTGACGGCCTGCGCGCGGCGGTCCAGGAGGCGGCACAGGATCTCAGCGAGGCCAAGGCCATGCTCGGTGGTGGCCGGCAGGATCCCGAGCTGGCCGGCCGGGTCGCGTCGGCCGAGCATGCGTTGACGTCGGTCCAGCAGGAGCTGTCCAGCGGCCGGTTCGATCCGCTGGGGGCCACGAAACGGATCGGGCAGGCTCACGAGGAGCTCGCCGCCGCCCTTCAGGGTGTGCGTGACGAGCAGGCTCGCCAGCAGCGGGCCCGAGCGGTGCTGGACCAGACGATGCTGGCGGCGCGCAGCGAGATCGCCGCGACCCAGGACTTCGTAACCACCCGCCGCGGCGGCGTCGGCAGCCAGGCCCGCACCCGGCTGGCCGAGGCGCAGCGCCACCTGGAGCAAGCTATGGCGCTGGCCCAGCAAGGCAACGCCGAGGCGGCGCTGCACGAAGCCCAGCACGCCCGCCAGTTGGCCGGCGAGGCCGGTCAACAGGCGCGCAGCGACGTCGGATCGATGATGGGCCAGGGTGGGCCATTCGGCGGTGGAAGCTCAGGGGGTGGCCTCGGCGGCGCGATCTTGGGCGGCATCCTCATCGACAGCGTGCTGGGCGGTCGCCGCGGAGGCGGCATGTTCGGAGGCGGGTTTGGGGGCGGCGGAAGCAGGGGTGGCAGGTCCCGCAGCCCAGGAAGCTTCGGCGGGCGAGGTACTCGGGCTCGCCGGGGAGGTGGAGGCAGGTTCTAGCGGGCGCACACCCGCGTGCCCGCCGAATTGAAGGTAGGAGCAGGACAATGGCCAAACAATCCATCCTCGGACGCGTGACCCAGCTGGCCAAGGCCAACATCAACGCGCTGCTGGACTCGGCAGAAGACCCACAGAAGATGCTCGACCAGATGGTTCGCGACTACACGAACAACATCGCTGAGGCCGAGCAGGCGATCGCGCAGACCATCGGCAACGTCCGCATGATGGAGGAGGACTTCGCCGAGGACCAGAAGGCTGCCGTCGAGTGGGGCCGCAAGGCGCTGGCGGCCAGCCGAAAGGCCGATGAGCTGCGCGCCGCAGGCAACGTTGCCGAGGCGGAGAAGTTCGACAACCTGGCAAAGATCGCGATCGGCAAGCAGATGAGCGCCGAGGCCGACGTGAGAGCGACCGAACCCAACCTGCGATCTCAGCAGGACGTGGTGGAGAAGCTGAAATCCGGCCTGGGGCAGATGAAGGCCAAGCTGTACGAGCTGACCAGCAAGCGCGACGAGCTGATAGCGCGGGCCAAGGCGGCTCAGGCGACGGCCCAGGTGCAGGACTCGATCAAGAGCATCGACATCCTCGACCCGACGAGCGAGCTGGGCCGGTTCGAGGACAAGATCCGCCGCGAGGAGGCTCGAGTCCGGGGACACGCCGAGTTGGCCGAATCGTCGCTGGATGCTCAGTTCGAGAGTCTCGAGGACGCCGGCCGGCAGGCTGAGATCGAAGCGCGCCTCGCCGACTTGAAGGCCGGCCCGGTCGATGCCGCCACCGGGGCTCCCGAACTCGGCTCGAGCGACGACCACCCCTCCCAGACCCCCTGACGTTCGATCACGTTCGGCAGGCGGCGCCCCTTAGCTACATGCATGCGTGCCTGTACCGACGTCGACAATCCCGGTGGGCGGCCCACTGGTGCGTGCCGTGCGTCTGCCTAAAGGCTTCAGCCTTGAAAGGACGATCACAAGGCTATAGCCTTGAACCGTGCATCTCAAGGGTAGATTGTCGTGATCGTCATGACGGTCGACCAGCGTGGCAGCCAGCGTGGCCATGACCTGATCGACGCTCTGCTCAGCGAGCTTGCCGACGCCTTGCCGGCCGCTGCGGTGGTCCGGCCGTTCGAGCGAACAGCCGGAGACGAGGCGCAGGGTCTGCTGGCCGGCGCGGGGCATGCGGTGAGAACCGCGTTGAACCTGGTGCGCAACGGTTCGTGGAGTGTCGGGCTCGGCCTCGGGCCGGTCCGCGAGCCGATCCCCGCGAGTGTTCGAGCCGCGACCGGCCCAGCGTTCGTACACGCACGCGAGGCCGTCCTGCGGGCCAAGTCCAGCCCGCGCCACGTGGCCGTCTGCGGCCCGGATTCCCAGGCCGCTGGCGATGCCGAGGCATTGCTGGCACTGTTGGCCGCGATTGTTCAACGGCGAAGCCGGCCCGGCTGGGAGGTGGCCGATCTGATGGCAACCGGCATGACACAGCAGGAAGCCGCGAGCCGGCTGGGCATCAGCCCACAGGCGGTAAGCCAGCGCCTGCATGCTGCGCTCTGGCAGGAACAGCGTCGAACCGAGCCGGTGGCGGCCCGGTTGCTCGACGCGGCCGACGCGTGAGCGCCGCGACTCTGGCAGCCCTGAGTGCGCTGACCGTGCTGGCGCTCGGCTGCGTGGTGATGTGGCTGCCCCGAGTTTCGCGCGGCCTCGACGCCTGGCCGTGGTGGGCTTCAGCGGGTGCTCCGGCGCTCGGGCTCGGAGTGGTCGCGCTACTGGCAACCAGTGCGGACGGTGGCTACGAATACGCCGTCGTCCTGTCGGTCGTGGTCGCCGTACTGGGAGGCGGCCCGGTCGCAACGGCCGTCTTGCGCGGTGCCCAGCGCTCGGGTGTGCCGAACGTGAGCTATCCGGCTGAGACGCTCGAGCCGGGAGAGCCGCGGGCTGAACTTCGTGGCGGGTTGTGGATCGGCGCCCTGGAACGTGCTGCCCTCGCCGCCAGCCTGCTGGCCGGCCAGCCAGGGGGCATCGCGGTCGTCGTCGCGATAAAGGGCCTGGGGCGGTATGCCGAGTTGAAGGCACCGGGCGCCGCCGAGCGGTTCATCATCGGCACGTTCGCCAGCTTCCTCTGGGCGGCCGCCGCCGCCGGCATCGCCTTGCTGATGCGCTGACCCGGCTGCGGCCACAGCATCGGGGAGACGCGCTAGCGAGCGAGGGCGTCGATTGCCTTCATGTCGTCGGCCGACAGTTCGAAGTCGAATACGTCCGCGTTGCCCACCAGCCGGTCCTGCCGGGCCGATTTCGGAATGACCACGACCTCGTGCTGGATGTGCCAGCGGACGACGACCTGGGAGGGGTTCTTGCCATGCCGGGCGGCGATCTCGATCAGCACCGGATGGGTGAGCGTCCCGGCCCGGAACGGGCTGTAACCCTCGACCACGATGCCGCGGTCCCGGTGGCCGCTGAGCAGGTCGGCGTCGTACAGCAGCGGGCTCCACTTGATCTGGTTGACCTCGGGGGCCGCACCCGTGGCCGCGATCAACGTGTCGATCTGTTCCAGGGAGTAGTTGCTGACGCCGATCGCGCGGGCGAGCCCGTCCTCCCGGGCGGCGACGAACTCCTCCCAGGTGCTCACTCCGGCTCGCCTGTTCGGTGGCCAGTGGACGAGCCACAGGTCGACGTGATCCGTCCCGAGTGCGGCCAGGCTCTCGTCCAGCGTCCGCCGTTCGCGACCCACGTGACCTGGCGGCAGCTTGGTCGTGATGAAGACGTCCTCGCGTGGCAACCCGCTTTCCCGCACCGCCTTGCCGACGTGGTCCTCGTTTCTGTACATGGTGGCGGTGTCGATGTGCCGGTAGCCGGCATTGAGCGCCCAGCCGATCGCTCGAGCGGCCGAATTTCCGGACAGTCGCCAGGTTCCGAAGCCGAGGAGCGGCAGACGGCCGCCACCGGACAATTCGACGGCGGGCTCAGCGAACGAAGCAGTCATGTTCAACGTCCTACCCGATCGCTGCGCCAACTGTCACATCCGAGCGAATCGATGGCACCTCGAAAGTCACTCGGGGCTGATGAGGCGAACCATGCCGAACTCCTGCACGCCTGGGTCACTCGGCAGGGGCTGCCGCTCGCCGGTCAGCACGAAGTCGAGCCGCTCATAGAAACGCTTGGCCCGTTCGTTGGCACCGGCAACCCAGAGATGTATTCGATCCGCCCCCTGGTCGGCCGCCCAAGCAGAGACTGCGTGAACCAGCTCCGCCGCGACGCCGGAGCCGCGGACTGCGGGATCGACCCACATCGCCACCAGCTCGACAATGGCGTCACGAGGCGGCAGACCAGTGCAGATGCCGACGCTCGTCTCGCCCACCCGAGCGAGGAAGGTGGCGCTGCCGCTCGTAAGTCGCTCCACCCAGTCCGCAGTATCGAAGGCCGACTCACGCTCATAAGTCGAAGCGAACGCGTACGGCGCCTCTTGGAGCGCGCGCAGCCGGACGGCACGCACTTCGGGCAGGTCGGCAACGGACGCCAGGTGGATCTCGACGGTCGATTCGGTCACGGCGCGATTGTCGCAGTCGCATCGGCTGCGAAGGGCCGGTGCTGCCTGTCGGCGTGGTGCGGCAAGATGTGCTCTCATGACTGCTGCTGAACAGGTGCGAGCCACCGCGGAGGAGTACTGGCAAGCAAAGCTCGAGGCCAGCCCGCTGTTCGCCTCCTATCTGGGTGATCACCGCTTCGACGACCGAGCCGACGACATGTCGGCCGAAGCCGAGCGGCAGTTGCGCGGCCGGTGGCAGGAATTCCGGGATCGCGCCGCCGCCATTCCCGCCGCCGAGCTCGATGACACCGACGCCGTCACACGCGATCTGCTGATCAACGAACTCGACGACGCCGTGCGAGGCATCGACCTGCGCCGGGTCGAGCTGGAGTCCGACCAGATGCAAGGTGCACACGCCGGGCTGCTGATCATGGCCGGGCAATTGCGTGCACCGGACCCCGAGCATGCTCGGATGGCCGTCGTCCGGATTGGTGAGTTGGCCCGTTTGCTCGACCAGGCGGCGCAGCGCTACCGCGAGGGATTGGCCGCCGGCCGAACCCCTGTCAAGATCAACATAACTCGGTCGCTCAACCAGCTCACGAAGTACCTCGCGACGTCACTCGACAGCGACCCGTTCGTCAACCTGGCCGGTCCCGAAGACTGGAATGGCGTTGACGCCTGGCGAGCCGAGCTGGGCGACGCTGTCCGCGACCAGTTGCGTCCCGCGTTCGAACGCTATCGCGCCGCGTTCGAGGGCGATTTGCTGCCGCTCGCGCGGCCCGACGAGCAACCGGGGCTGTGTCACATCGCCGACGGCGCGGAGCTCTACCAGGCGCTCATCGAGCACCACACAGGTCTGCCGCTCACTGCCGACGAGTTGCATCAGATCGGCCGGGAGGAGGCGAGCGTCAAGATCCGCGGCGAGTTCGCCGAAGTAGGTGAGCGCGTGTTCGGCACGTCCGACGTGCGCGAGGTGTTCGACCGGCTGCTGCACGACCAGAGTCTGCGCTACGGCAGCGGAGATGAGATTCTGGCCCACGCCCAGCGCTGCCTCGACGCCGCCAGCGCGAAGATCGGTGATTGGTTCGGCATTCTCCCGCAGGCCTCGTGCGAGCTGATGCCAGTGCCTGACTACCTGGCGGCGGATGTGCCTCCTGCCTACTACACGCCGCCGACGCCCGACGGAGCCCGTCCCGGCACGTATCACGTCAACTTGCATGAGCCGGGTGAGCGGGGCCGATACTCCACCGCATCGATTGCGTTCCACGAAGCGATTCCCGGGCATCATCTGCAACTGGCCATTGCCACCGAACGGACCGATCTGCCCTCGTTCCGGCGGATGTCGTGGAGCCACACGGCGTTCGTGGAGGGCTGGGCCCTCTACACCGAGCGGTTGGCCGACGAGATGGGCCTGTACGAGGACGACCTCGACCGGCTGGGAATGCTGTCCTCGGACGTCTGGCGAGCCTGCCGGCTCGTCGTCGACACCGGGCTGCACGCGATGGGGTGGTCGCGGCAGCAGGCCATCGACTTCATGGTCGAGCACATGCCCGTTGACATCGACACCATCACGGTGGAGGTGGACCGGTACATCGGGATGCCCGCGCAGGCCCTCGCCTACAAGGTCGGTCAGCGGGAGATCTTCCGGCTGCGTGAGCACGCGAGGGGAGCCCTCGGCGACCGGTTCAGCATCAAGGACTTCCATGACGTGGTCCTCGGCGCTGCGTCGATCAGCCTGCCCGTGCTGCAGTCACGATTGGCCGCCTACGTCCGCTGAAATGTGGCGTAGGTCACACGATTGACCGTACCGGACGTGTGACAGATCACCTACTTGTCCGGAACGCCCGAAACGACGGGCTGCGTTAATGGGTCTGTCGCCGATGCCCCCACGGGGTCGCCGGCGTCGCGCCCAATGCCCCGGCAAAGGGCGCGTGCGCGCACAAGTGCGCAGTCCCTGTCCCCGAGAGTTCGGAAGTTGATGATCCCCGGTAAGTCCAGAGTCAAAACCTCTACGATTTCAGCGGTTCTGGCCGGCACCCTGGCCTTTGGCGTCGCCGGCCCCGCAGCAGCCGCTACATCCGATGTGGCCGAGGCTGTCAAGGCGACCAAGCAGGCCACCCGTACCTTGGAGAAGGCCACGAAGTCGGCCAAGACGTCGGCAGAGGAACTCAAGTCCGCGGCCGCAACCAGCGAGAAGGCCAATGAACAGCTGACCGACGTGCAGCTCGAAGTCCTGAGGACCGAAGCCGAGCTGGAGCGTGCACGGGCCGAGGTGGAGGAGGTCAGCTCCAGAGTCGAGCAAGCCTCCACGCTGGCAAAGGAGCTCGAGCCCGGCGGCGGGATCGTCGATGTGGCCGCCAAGGCGGCGGAGGTCGCGGCGGGCAGCACCGACATGCCTGTCCTCGATGCCGCCGCAGGCGCAGCGAAGGCAGGTCTCACAATTGTGATCGGACCGGTGCTGAGTCTCGTGGAGCCGATCAGCGACGCGGTCAGCAACGAGGTCGCGGAGGCTGATCAGCAGTTCGAGGCGGCCAAGTCGCGCGAGCAGATGCTTCGGCAGCAGAGGATGACGGCGACCCAAGCCCACCTTGCGGCGTCGGTCGAGTGGTCCGAGGCGACGGCGCGACTCGAGTCCGCCAAGGCTGCTTGGAGGAAGGCCGGCCAGGCCGAGAAGGAGGCCATCGAGGAAGGGGCCGAGGACTCCAAGGCGGTCAAGAAGGCCAAGGACGCGGTGTCCGAGGCAACGGCGGCCGAGAAGAGGGCCAAGGCCGCCCAGCAGACGGAGGAGGCCGCCGAACGTGCTGCCGCTGGCCGTGGCGATGCCGCCGGCGTCGGGTCGCGCTCCGCGGACGTCACCGGCCGGGTCCGTCCCGGCACCGGGTCGATCACGAGCGACTACGGAATGCGGACCCACCCGATCACCGGCGCGCACAAGCTTCATTCGGGCACGGACTTCGGGTACGGCGACGGCAACGCGTACGCCGCTGCCGCCGGGACGGTCAAGTCCGTCACGTACGACGGTGCGTACGGCAACATGGTGACGATCAGCCACGGCGGCGGCACCGAGACCAGGTACGCGCACCTGTCCGGTGCCAGCGTCAGCAGCGGACAGAAGGTCAGCGCCGGTCAGAAGGTCGGCAGCATCGGCTCCACCGGCTACGCCACCGGCCCGCACCTGCACTTCGAGGTGATGATCGGCGGCGAGTTCGTCAATCCCCTGGGCTGGCTCGGCGGCTGAAACCGGCGGACTCATCTGGAACGGTCCGTGGTATCCATGGCACGGGTGCCACGGACCGGTCATTTCTCGGCGGGTGGGAGGCGGTCGTGCGTTATCACTGGGTCGGGTTGATGACCGACTACGGGTTGCGGGACGGGTTCGTGGCCGCGTGTCACGGGGTCCTGGCTCGGCTCGCGCCGAGCGTACGTGTCATCGACATCACCCACGACGTGCCTGCGCAGGACGTCAGGCACGGCGCGGCGGTGCTCGCCCAGACCGTCCCGTACCTGCCGCCCGCCGTGATCGTGGGCGTCGTGGATCCCGGTGTCGGGACGGCGCGGCGTGGCATCGCAATCGAGACGGGCGACTCGGTGCTCGTCGGTCCCGACAACGGGCTGCTCAGCTGGGCGGCCGACGCGCTGGGCGGGCCGCGCCGGGTCGTGTCGCTGGACTCCGCCCGATTTCACCTTCCGGGGCGAGCGAGGACGTTCGACGGCCGTGACGTGTTCGCGCCGGTGGCCGCTCATGTCGCAGAGGGGGTTGACCTCGACGAGCTCGGTCCGCCGGTATCAGACGCCAGCTGGCTGCCCGCCCCGGCCGTAGGCGTGGGCGACGGCCGGCTCACGGCCGAGGTCTTGACCGTCGATCACTTCGGCAACGTCCAACTCGCCGCACGCGGGAGCGACCTGGCCGCTGCCCGGCTCGGCGGGCCGCTGGTGACGGTCGGGGCCGCCGGCCAGGTTGCGGATGTGATTGTGGGTACGACCTTTGCCGACGTCGCACCTGGACAACCGATCTGCTATGTCGATTCCGCCGGCCACGTGGCCCTGGCGGTGAACCGCGGACGGGCCGACGACGTGCTGGCCGTGCGACCAGGCGACCAGGTCGTCATCGCCCGCCCGTGATCATCTGACCGCCATCGACGGTGGCGCCTCGATGGACTGCGGTGTAGATGCGGTCGCGTAGCACGTTGACTTCGGCCGCGGTCAAAGTTCGATCGACCGGACGTAGCGTAATCCTCAGCAGCACGTTGACCTGGCCTGCAACGATTCCGAGGCGCAGCCGGGCGGGTTCGGGGAGATCGTCGTGCGGCGTCTTGGACAGCACGGCCACCTCCTCCACCAGGTCGGCCTGGTCACCGAGCGCGTCTCGGACCTGGTCACCGATGGTTTCGGCGTCCGCACCGCCGTCGACGGCGATCGAGATGTCCCGCCGCGCCGGCGGCATCATCGACACCGGCTGGTACGGGTGCAGGTCGAGCATCTGCTCCGCGACGCGCGGGTCGGCCGCGCGCAGCAGCCGGATGTCCGGTATGCCCTTGCGGAGCATCAGGGCGCGGTCGAGGCCCATACCGAGCGCGAGGCCGGACCACTCGGCAGGGTCGAGCCCCGCGCCGGCCAGCACATGCGCGGCGGCCAGCCCGCATTCGGCGAGTTCGACCGGCTCGCCGCCGTTGATCACGTCGACCTGACGACCACCCGTGGTGTACGGGTGCCTAGCTGCGGTCCATCGCCAATGCCGTCCCGGCAGCACCGCTTCGACAAGCCGGCCGACCAGGTCGCTCAGGTCGTGAGGATCCAGCCGGCGGCCACCGCGGCGCAGCAGCCACAGGTCCAGCTGGTGAGGAGTGCCGGTATGCAACCGGTCGATCGAGTCCCGCCGGTAGCAGATACCGGGCAGCGCGAGCAGCAGCTCGGCGGGCGCCGACTGCTCGCGAGAG
>DATHUM010000181.1:0-1625 GCA_035462225.1 Jiangellaceae bacterium
CCTCCCCGTCGATGTCGGCGACGGACGGCGCTGCCCAGCGGGGGAGCCGACCGGCGGTGTGCCGGGGCGGCTGCGGTGGCGGACGAAGACCGCGAGCAGGGTAACGTCCACCATGAGGATCCCCAGGTGCACGCCGACCACCGCCGGGTCGGTGGTTGCGCCGCTGAGCAGCTGGTCGAGCACCGCGGCGACGGCGAACGCGAGCCCACCGACGCCCGAGACAAACAGCAACGGCGCGGCGGTGACGTAACCCAGCGGGGCGCGTCGCCACAGCAGCAACCCGCCGACGAGCAGGACCGGGGTGCACAGCCCGGCGTCCACCGCCCACTGCCCGCGGTAGCCCAGTTCGGCGGCTGCGCCCGGGTTGGCGAACAGCCCGACGTAGGCCAGCAGGGAAATCACGGTCAGTGCGCCGCCGATCCCGCGGGCGGGTGCAGCCGCGAACAAACGGTGCACCGTGGTGACGTCGATGCTGGACAGCACCGCCACGATGACGCAACCAGCGACCACAATCACGCCTAGGGCGTGTTTGGTGGATGGCGGGTGAGGTCGCGTAGCCAGATGCGGATCGACGCGACGTCGATCGTGCCGGCATAGATGTACTCGCGTTTGTCGGTGCGCATCGCGACCGCCCGGTACGCCTTGAGCTTGTTGATCGCCCGCTCGGTGGTGTTGCGCGCCCGGTACGCGGCAGAGTCAAACGCTGGTGGCCGCCCACCAGCCGACCCGCGCCGCCGCCGGTTCGCCGTCTGGTCGGCCGGCTCGGCGATCACCGCCCGGATGCGCCGCCGCCGCAGCTCGGCGCGGATCCGCCGCGCCGAGTACGCCTTGTCACCCAGCAGGATGCCGGGTCGGGTCCGCGGCCGCCCCCGCCCGCGCCGGCGGATCCGCAGCCTGGCCAGCACCGCGGAGAACCCCAGCGCATCACCGCGCTGCCCGGCGGTGACCACCCGCGCCAACGGCCGACAGCGCGTGTCGGCCAACAGATGAATCTTGGTGCTCAACCCGCCGCGGGACCGCCCCAACGCCTCCCGATCCCGCCCGCCACACGCCTCGCCGGCGGGCGGATCCTTGTCATTCGGCGGCGCCCCCTGTGTGGCCCGACGTCGCTGTGGCGTCGGCCAACACACCGACCAATCGGCCGGCTGGCACATCGACCGGTGGCCGGTGACGCGCGCCGGCCGCGTCGTGGTGCGCACGCACCACGGTGGAGTCGATCCCCACGGTCCAGCCGTCGCCCTGCCCGACGTCGCAGCCAGCGCGTAACCCGTCCAGGAGGCGTTCCCAGGTCCCGTCGGCTGACCAGCGGCGATGCCGGTAATACACCGTCTGCCACCTGCCGTACGCGGCGGGCATGTCCCGCCACGGCGCGCCCGTCCGGGTGCGCCACAGCACCCCATTGATCACTTGGCGGTGATCGCCCCACTGCCCACCCCGCTGCGGGGTGCGGTCGGGCAGCAGCCGCTCGAGCAGCGCCCACTCGGCATCAGTCAAATCATGTCGATCATGCATGCCAGCGGTCTACCGCTGCGCGCGACCGAACCGGCGGAACCAGAACCGTCAAACACGGCCTAGCACGCTTGAGGCGGTCAACGCTCGTTCGTCTGGCGACAAGATGACTGTCA
>DATHUM010000182.1:0-3312 GCA_035462225.1 Jiangellaceae bacterium
AGCGAGCTGGCGCGCACGCACCTGGGGGTCCGGCGCGACCTGGTCGCAACCGCACTGCAGCACGACACACCGGCAGAGACGGCCCAGGCGCGTGGCACGGTGACCGACTGGCGCGCCGGCGACGTCGAACCGGCGCCGGGACGGACCATGCCCGCCCTGGCCGTGGTCGAGCGTGACTTCGCGGCGATAGCCGACAAGATGGCGGCCCTGGGTCCGCTCACCGAGCGGCTCGGCCTGGCGACCAAGGGGGTGCAGTTCACGCCGGATGCCGAAGTAGAACACCTGGCCCAGGTCAACGGCGTGATGCTCGGCGGCATCACCGATGGCCGCCCGGCTCTGGACACCGACGCCAAGATGGCCGAGGCGATCCTGGCGCTGAGCGGTACCACCAACGGCCGGCTGGCCGTGCAGGGGTTCCACGCCCTCGAGGACCGGGTCGGGCGGCCGCTGGCGCACCTCGCGGAGGGCAGTGAGGAGAGGCTGATCAGGTTCGCCGACACCCAGGCGCGGCCGGTGCCGGTCATCACCAGTCCGGAGTGGTCGGGCAGCGAGCACGGCGGCCGCCGGTATGCGGCGTTCACGACGAACGTCGAAGAGCTCAAGCCGTGGCACACCCTCACCGGACGGATGCACTTCTTCCTCGACCACGACTGGATGCACGACCTCGGCGAGGCGCTGCCGATCTACCGGCCGCCGCTGGACATGCACCGGCTCTTCGGTGAACCGCAGGTCGGTCCCGATGGTTCGAAGCAGGTGGTCGTGCGGTATCTGACGCCGCATTCGAAATGGTCGATCCACTCGGAGTACCAGGACAACCTGATCATGCTCACGCTCTCCCGGGGCGGCCCGACGGTGTGGATGAGTCCGGCCGACGCCGAACAGATCGGGGTGCGCGACAACGAGTGGGTGGAGATGGTGAACAGGAACGGGGTGATGGCACTGCGGGCGATCGTCTCGCACCGGATGCCGACCGGCACCGTGTACGTCTACCACGCGCAGGAGCGGGTCGTCGACGTGCCGATAGCCGAGGCGAGCGGGCGGCGCGGGGGTATCCACAACTCGCTGACCCGGATCCTGGTAAAGCCGACGTTGTTGATCGGCGGCTACGCCCAGCTGTCCTTCGCGTTCAACTACTTCGGGCCTACCGGCAATCAGCGCGACGAGGTCACGACGATCCGGAGGCGGAGCCAGGAGGTGACGTACTGATGCGCGTCATGTGCCAGCTCGGCATGGTGATGAACCTGGACAAGTGCATCGGTTGCCACACCTGTTCGGTCACCTGCAAGCAAGCCTGGACCAACCGCAGTGGCACCGAGTACGTGTGGTTCAACAACGTCGAGACCCGCCCCGGGCAAGGTTATCCGCGCCGCTACCAGGACCAGGAGGCCTGGCAGGGCGGCTGGGTGTTGAACAAGCGCGGCCGGCTCAAGCTGAAGGCCGGCGGGCGATTCCGCAAACTGCTGACCATCTTCGCGAACCCGGTGCTGCCGAACATCCGCGACTATTACGAACCCTGGACCTACGACTACGAGAACCTGACCTCCGCACCGCTGGGCGAGGACTTCCCGGTCGCAGAGCCGAAGTCGCTGATCTCCGGCGAGCCGATGAAGGTCGAATGGAGCGCGAACTGGGACGACAGCCTGGCCGGCAGCACTGAGATCGTGGACCGCGACCCCATCGTCGAGCGCGTGCGGCGTACCGCCGAGGACAAGGTGAAGCTCGAGTTCGAGCGGACCTTCATGTTCTACCTGCCGCGGATCTGCGAGCACTGCCTCAACCCGTCGTGCGTCGCGTCCTGCCCGTCGGGAGCGATGTACAAGCGCGCCGAGGACGGCATCGTGCTCGTCGACCAGGACACCTGCAAGGGCTGGCGGATGTGCGTCACTGGGTGCCCGTACAAGAAGGTGTACTTCAACCACCGCACCGGCAAGGCCGAGAAGTGCACGTTCTGCTACCCGCGGGTCGAAGTCGGCATCCCGACGGTGTGCTCGGAGACCTGCGTCGGGCGGCTGCGGTACATCGGCGTCTTCCTCTACGACGCCGACCGCGTGTCCGAGGCGGCTTCCGTCCCAGACGAGAAGGACCTGTACCAAGCGCAGCTTGACCTGCTGCTAGACCCCAACGATTCAGAAGTGATCGAAGCGGCGCGGCGGGACGGAATCCCGGAGGACTGGCTCGATGCCGCCCGGCGCTCGCCGGTGTACGCGCTGGCCAAGATCCACCGGGTCGCCCTGCCGCTGCACCCGGAGTTCAGGACGATGCCGATGGTGTGGTACGTCCCGCCGCTGTCGCCGGTGGTGGATTCCCTCTCCGAGACGGGACATGACGGCGAGGACGTCGACAACCTGTTCGGCGCCATCGACGCGCTGCGCATCCCGGTCGAGTACCTCGCCGAGCTGTTCACCGCCGGAGATCCGGAGCCGGTCAGGCAAGTGCTGCAGCGGCTGTCGGCGATGCGCGCGTACATGCGGGCGGTCAACCTCGGCGAACCGCCGGACGAGTCGGTGGCCGAGGCGGCGGGGATGAACGGTGCGCAGGTCACGACGCTCTACCGGCTGCTCGCGGTGGCCAAGTACGAGGATCGCTACGTCATACCCACCGCCCACGAGGCGGAGGGCCGGCGGCTCGAGGAGATCGGCTGCAGCCTCGACTACGAGGGTGGACCGGGCATGTACGAAAGCGGTCCGTTCGGTGAGGCCTCCGGCCGCCCGGTGCCGGTGTCCGTGGAGACCTTCCACGCGCTGAAAGATCGGCAGACCACCGGCCAGGTCGCCGACCCGGAGCGCCCCGGAGCTCGGGTCAACCTGCTCAACTGGGACGGCAAGGGCAGGCCCACCGGGCTGTTCCCGCCGAAACGCGACGACGTCGAGGAGGAGACGCCATGAGTTCGGCATTGTCGGCGCGCCATGTCGCCGTGACCTGCCAGGCGGCGTCCCACCTGCTGGGCTATCCCGACGCGGATCTCCGCTCGCGGCTGCCGCTGCTCGCCGGCGCGGTGGCCAGCCTGCCCGCCGGACGCCCCCAAGCCGGCCTCGCGCGGTTCATCGACCACGTCGAGGCGACCCCGGCCCGGAATCTCGCGGAGCACTACGTCTCGACGTTCGACCGCCGGCGCCGGTGCTGCCTATACCTCACCTGGTGGACCGACGGCGAGACCCGCCGGCGCGGACAGGCGCTCGCCGGGCTGAAGGAGCGCTATCGCCGAGCGGGGCTGGAACTCGGCAACCGCGAGCTGCCGGATTTCTTGCCGGTGGTGCTGGAGTACGCGGCCACGGGTGATCTGGCCGACGGCCTCGCCGTGCTCCAGGAGCA
>DATHUM010000183.1:0-6402 GCA_035462225.1 Jiangellaceae bacterium
CACCGAGCTTCCACGATGCGGTTGCGGGCCAGCACCAAGCCACCGAGCTGCCACGATGCGGTTGCGGGCCAGCACCAAGCCACCGAGCTGCCACGGTGCGGTTGCGGGCCAGCACCAAGCTTCCGCGGTGCGGTTGCAGGCCGGCACCAAGCTTCCGCGGTGCTGCCAGGGCGGCACCGAGCTTCCACGATGCGGTTGCGGGCCAGCACCAAGCCACCGAGCTTCCGCGGTGCGGTTTGGGGCCGGCACCAAGCTTCCACGGTCGCCACCCCAAAGGAACGGCTCCAGGCTCGAATGCCCGCTATGCGGCGTCGGACGTGTCGGCCAGGTAGGCCGCCTCGATCTCGGCCAACACCGCCTTCGGTTCCTGCCGGATGCGACGGGGAGATATCGACATGACCCGCCATCCGAGGGCGGCATACCTGGCACGCCGCTGTTCGGTTAGCTCCGGCCCGTCGCCGAACCCATGATGCTCGGCGGAGTCGACCTCGAGAGCGAGCCGGACTGCGCGGTAGTAGCCGTCGGGTACCAGGCTCTCGTCGTCGGGCAGCGGCTGATTCCATACTGGTTCGTCCAGAACGGTGCTTGTGAGGATCAGATCGCGCAGTTCGCACTCAGGAGCCGACCTGCACCCCGCGAGCACATCGTCCACGGTCCGTTGCGCATTTGCCATACCGATCGCCGTTGCTGAACTCGGCTACCAAACGCGTGACCTTCGTGAGTTTGCGTTGCACAACTTCACACAACGCCGCCCGGACGTCTTGCTGGCTCTCAACGTCGCGGCACGCGTCTAGCGCGGCCCGTTCTGGCGGTGCGCAAGGAATGCCGCGCAGCACTCGGGCCGGAGGCAGCGACTTGACGCGGCGGATCTTCGCGATCGGAATGGGCGCGCGGCGAACGTTTGCGGGCACCAGAAGCTCGATGATGTCGTGTGACTGGCGAGGCACGTACTGCATTCCGTAGGCGCGGCACGCGTACGCGCCCGTGACCATGGCCTGCTCGCCCGCATACAACAACGCTGCCCGCACCTGATGCCGCTGCTGCAATGGCCCGGTGAACGTGGCGTACACGCCAGGAATGATCTTTCTCCAAGTACCGTTGTCGCCAAGCGCGTGCCGGATCGCCGACTTGGTCAACCCGCATCTCAGCGCCTGCTGCCGGGCGACGATGCCGTCCTGCGCCTGGACGAGCTTGCGGAGCTCCGCTGGGGTTTCCATGACTTGATCGTGGCGGCTCAATGCGCGGGTTGCGCCGCCGTCAGATCGCGCCGGCACTGCGGGCGACAGTGGCGGCCGCGAGTAGGAGCACCACAACGGTCCGGATGGCCCGCGACCGGCCGTCGATGCGTGGCCACGACAGCACCAGCAGCCAGAACAGGAACAGAGTGACCAGCCCGAGCATGAGCGGGCCCCCCGGCGGCGGTACGAGCAATCCACCCAGCAGCACGGCGCCGGACACAATCCCGACCAGCCAGCGGGGCAGACTGGTAAGCAGGGTCAGCACCGGCAGGCTGGCTCGCTCGAGCGCACCGCGGAAACCGGCCGGCGCCGTCGGTTGAGCCACCGGCCGCCGCTGGCCCGTCGGTCGCGGCGATCGAGTGCGCGCGGCTGGCGGGGCGGGCCGCCGGTTGGCCGAGCGGCGGGGACGGGGCCGGTTGCTGGACACGATGCTCCTCAAGACTCCTCAACAAGTGGCGCGACGTACTGTGGAACTCCATCATGTTGCCTCATGCCTAGGACAACCATGCTCGCCGTCACCCGTTATCGGGTACCCGAGGCCGACGCCGCGGGTTTCCTCACCCGGGCTCGGGACGCCCTCGCCGTGCTGGCCGCGCGTCCGGGCTGGCGCACCGGGCACATCGGCAGGGCCGTCGACGACCCCACGCTCTGGCTCATCTCCACGGAGTGGGCGGACGTCGGTTCGTACCGGCGCGCCCTCTCCTCGTACGAGGTCAAGGTGTCCGCGGTGGCGCTACTCTCGCAGGCGATCGACGAACCCACCGCATTCGAGCTGCTGACCACGACGAACACCTCGGCGCGTGCCGCGGACGCCGGCACCGTCGGCATCGGTAGCGCCGCCGGCCCCGCGATTTCGAGCGACCTGGACTGATGGGGACTGATCACGGCCACCACGGTGGCGAGCTCACCATCACGCGGCATATGCGCCACGTCGTCCTGGCGGTCCTTGCGCCACTCGTACTCGCCACGGTGGCCGGCATCGTGCTGCTCTGGCCGTCCGGCGAGCATCCGACGAT
Organism: Jiangellaceae bacterium; assembly: GCA_035462225.1. Lineage (GTDB taxonomy): Bacteria > Actinomycetota > Actinomycetes > Jiangellales > Jiangellaceae > JASLBX01. The sequence goes on from DATHUM010000183.1 coordinate 2,255, forward strand.
CGAGGGCGCCGAGCGGTACAACGGCACGGTCCTTGACGTACGCGAATGCCAGGACGCGCCGGACCCGGAGTGCCGCGAAGCCACGGTCCGAGTCGACTCCGGTCCGGACGACGGCGCCGAAGTGGTTACCCCCGTTCCCTATGGAGCCGGCGTGCCGGAGTTCCAGGCCGGTGACGCCGTTGTCATGTACGGCAACCAGGAGTGGCCGATCGAGGATCGGTACTCGATCAACGACTTCCAGCGAACCGTCCCGCTGGCACTGCTGGCTGTGCTCTTCGCAGTTGCAGTGGTCGCGCTGTCACGGTGGCGCGGCGTCGCAGCGCTGGCCGGCCTCGCCCTGTCGGTCCTGGTACTGATGATCTTCATCTTGCCGGCCCTGCTGGAGGGGACGTCGCCGCTCGCCGTGGCCGTCGTCGGCGCGTCCGCGATCATGATGATCACTCTCTATCTGGCACACGGGTTCTCGATGAAAACGTCCGTGGCGCTGATCGGGACCGTCGTCAGCCTGTCGCTGACCGGCCTGCTCGGGTACGTGTTCACGTACTTCGCGAACTTCGTCGGCCTGGTGGACGAGAATGTCAGCCACCTCGGCGGCGTCGCCGACGCGATCGACCTGCGAGGCCTCCTGCTGGCCGGGCTGGTCATCGGAGCGCTCGGCGTGCTGGACGACGTGACGGTGAGCCAGGCGACGACCGTCTGGGAGTTGGCCCGGGCCAACCCGAAGGCCGGGCGCAGGTATCTGGTCGGCGCCGGCCTCCGGGTCGGTCGCGACCACGTGGCGGCGACGGTGAACACTCTCGTGCTCGCCTACGCAGGCGCGTCGCTACCACTCCTGCTGCTGTTCACCGTCGCAGATCGCCCTGTCATCGACATCGTCACCATGGAGGTCGTCGCCCAGGAGGTCGTCCGGGCCCTCGTCGGCAGCATTGGCATCGTGGCGGCCGTACCTGTCACAACCGCGCTCGCCGCGCTCACCGTCCGCGAGCGATCTGCCCGGACGCGCGGCCGCCGAGCACGCCGAGCCGTCTCGGTTCAGTAGTCGCCCCTCGTCTCGACTCCGCCTCCTCGTGGCGAGCCGGTACGCTCCTAAGCGAACCTCGCCGACAACCCAGCCGGATGGAGTGATGTGCGTGCCTGCCGACCCGGCCATTGACGCTGTCGTCTCACTAGCCAAGCGACGCGGCTTCGTCTACCCGACCGGTGAGATCTACGGCGGCACCCGTTCGGCCTGGGACTACGGCCCGCTCGGCGTCGAGCTCAAGGAGAACATCCGGCGCGCGTGGTGGCGCTCGATCGTCCAGCAGCGCGAAGACGTCGTCGGCCTCGATTCCGCGGTGATCCTGCCCCGGCAGACCTGGGTCGCCTCCGGGCACGTCGAGGCGTTCGTCGACCCGCTGACCGAGTGCCAGTCCTGCCACCGCCGGTTTCGCGCTGACCAGCTGGTCGAAGAGTTCACCGAGCGCAGAGGACGCGCTCCCGAGGGCGGGCTGGCCGGCGTGTCGTGCCCGCACTGCGGGGCCAGAAGATCGTTCACCGAGCCGAAGATGTTCAACGGCCTTCTGCGGACCCATCTCGGCCCGGTCGAGACCGAGGAAGGGCTGCATTACTTGCGCCCTGAGACCGCGCAGGGAATCTTCGTCAACTTCCTCAACGTGCTCGGTTCGGCGCGGCGCAAGCCGCCGTTCGGTATCGCGCAGGTCGGCAAGTCGTTCCGCAACGAGGTCACACCGGGCAACTTCATCTTCCGCACTCGGGAGTTCGAGCAGATGGAAATGGAGTTCTTCGTCGAGCCGGGTACGGACGAGCGGTGGCACGAGTACTGGATCGAGCAGCGCTGGAACTGGTACGTCGATCTGGGCCTGTCCACAGACAATTTGCGGCTCTACGAACACCCGGCGGAGAAACTGTCGCACTACTCCAAGCGCACCGTCGACATCGAGTACCGCTTCGGCTTCGGCGGCGCGGAGTTCGGTGAGCTAGAGGGCATCGCCAACCGCACCGACTTCGACTTGACCACCCACTCCCAGCACTCCGGTGCCGACCTGACCTACTTCGACCAGGAGAAGGGCGAGCGCTGGACGCCGTACGTCATCGAGCCGGCCGCCGGTCTGACCCGGTCGGTACTGGCCTTCCTGCTCGAGGCGTATGACGAGGACGAGGCGCCGAATGCCAAGGGTGGGGTCGACAAGCGAACGGTGTTGCGGTTCGATCCGCGTCTGGCGCCGGTCAAGGCCGCGGTGCTGCCACTGTCGCGCAGCGCGGAGCTTTCGCCGAAGGCTCGCGATCTCGCGGCGACCCTCCGGCACCGGTGGAACGTCGAATTCGACGATGCGGGCGCGATCGGCCGCCGTTACCGCCGGCAGGACGAGATCGGCACGCCCTTCTGCGTGACCGTCGACTTCGACACGCTGGACGATGACGCCGTAACGGTGCGCGATCGCGACTCGATGCAGCAGCAGCGGGTGAGCCTCGATCGGGTCGAGAGTTACCTGTTCGAGCGCCTGCCGGCATAGCCGCAGAAATTCTTCGCCGAAAAGTTGTTGGCATCTGTGGCGTAGCGCTCTCTTACCGGTGACGACGCGGAGGACAGTCCTCCGCGACAGAGCCGGAGGAGAGTCCGATGCGCACCTACCTGATCCGAGTCGCCGCTGCCGCCGCTACCGCCGTCTTCGCTGGCGCAGGCATCGCGACCACTGCCCACGCCGACGAGCCTCTTCCACTTCAGCCGCTGCCGGAGGTGGCCGAGCCGGAGCCGGACGAGCCGCAGCTGTGCTTGACGCTGGACGGGAAGAACTGGGTTCCCTGCCCCGATCCTGAGGTGGAGGAGCCGCCGGTCGAGGAGCCTCCTGTTGAGGAACCGCCGGTCGAGGAACCGCAGGGCAGCGGCGGAAAGAACCAGCCGAAGCCGAAGGATTCTGGCTCGAATCCGGCAGCACCGCAGCAGCCGGCCGGAGGCACGGACTCCTCAGAGGCCGAAGACTCGGCGGACGACCCGACTCCTGACCCGGACGGGTGGGACGAGCTGGACTCCGAGTCCTTCGACTCGATCAAGCAGGCGAGCGAGCAAGGCTCCGGCACGAACTTGGTCCGGGCACTGGTCCCCGGAGTTCTGGGACTCATCGGACTGACTCTTCTCGTCCTCGGACTTCGCAAGAGGCGTCAGGACAAGAGGCCCGCGTAGTGAGCCACGGCGGCACGGCCGGCGGTGGGTCCTGGTCTGGAGGGGCGGCCAGGACCCGCCGTCCTGCGTCCAAGGGAAGTGAAAACCATGATCTACACGTGCCATTTCCGGTCGGACGGCCTATCGTCGCAGCCGTGGACGATGTGGAGATCGTCACCGCACTCCGCGCACGCGACCCCGCTGGACTCGCTGCTGCTTACGACGAGTACGCCGACCGGCTCGTCGCCTACTGCGCCGCGATGCTCCAGGACCGGCACGCGGCCGCCGACGCGGTGCACGACACCTTCGTCGTCGCCTACGAACGCGCGGGTCAACTGCGCGATCCCGGCAGGCTGCGGTCCTGGCTCTACTCAATCGCACGCAACGAATGCCTGCGGGTACTCCGCGGCCAGCACCGCACCAGCCAGCTCGACGAGGCGATCGCGGTGAGTGACGACACCGTCGAACTCGACGCCGGGCTGCGGGACGAGGAACTCCGCGACCTGGTCTGGTCCGCGGCCGACGGATTGAACCCGCGGGAGCGCGAAGTGCTCGACCTCGCGGTCCGTCACGAGCTCGATATGTCCGATGTCGCGAAAGCTTTAGGCGTCCCGGCCAAACACGCGCATGCCTTGCTGTCCAAGGCGCGGCAGCAGCTGGAGCGTGCCATCACCGTCCTTATCGTCGCCCGGACGGGACGCCGCGACTGCGCGGAACTCGACGAGTTGCTGACCGGCTGGGACGGCGGGCTGACCGTATTGCTTCGCAAGCGGGTCGCCCGGCACATCGACGGCTGCGCGAACTGCACCGCGCGCCGCCGCAGGGACGTCAACGCCGAGGCTCTTTTCGCGTCCGTGCCGTTGCTGCTCGCTCCGTTGACCTTGCGTGATGAGATCCTCGCGACTGCGAGCGGGTCGGAGCCGGCCCGGGCCGCGCTCGCCGAGCGGGCCGGGCGGTTCGACCGGCAGGGTTTCCCGATTCCGCTCGA
>DATHUM010000184.1:0-5207 GCA_035462225.1 Jiangellaceae bacterium
CGACTACGGCGGATATGTGCCAAGTACGGGGCGGACCCGGTGTTCATCCTCGCTTCGGCGACCGCCGCCGAGCCTGAACGTTCCGCCCAGCGCCTCACCGGTGTGCCTGTGGTGGCGGTTCAGCAGGACGGCTCTCCTCGGGGCGCGAAGGAGTTCGTGCTGTGGGAGCCGCCTACCAGCTCGCTGAGCGGTGAGAACGGTGCGCCGGTCAAGCGAAGCACGCTGGCCGAGACCGCCGATCTGTTGTCCGACCTCGTCGCGGCGGGGGCCCGGACGGTGGGCTTCGTGCGTTCCCGGCGGGCGGCGGAGACCGTGGCCGGATTAGCCAGAAGAGCCTTGGCCGAAGTGGATCCCGCGCTCGCCGAGCAGGTCGCCGCCTACCGAGCGGGTTACCTGCCGTACGAGCGCCGCGCTCTCGAGCAGGCGCTCCAGGACGGGACGATCCGCGCCCTGGCGGCCACGACCGCGCTCGAATTGGGCGTCGACGTCGCCGGCCTGGACGCCGTCGTCATCGCGGGCTGGCCGGGCACCCGGGCCTCGCTGTGGCAACAGGCCGGCCGGGCGGGCCGGTCGGGGCAGGATTCACTGGCCGTGCTGATCGCTCGCGACGACCCGTTGGACACGTACCTGGTCCGGCATCCTGACGCGATCTTCGGGCATCCGGCTGAGGCCACGGTGCTGGACCCGGACAACCCGTACGTCCTTGCTCCCCACCTCTGCGCGGCCGCCCAGGAATCGCCGCTGACCGACAAGGACGTCGACCTGTTCGGCCCGTCCGCCCCGCAGGTGCTGGCCGCGCTCGAGGGCGAAAGGGTGCTCCGGCGGCGGTCCTCCGGGTGGCACTGGGTCCGCAGCGGCTGGGCTCAGGACCTGGCCGACCTGCGCGGATCGGGAGAGCCGATCGTCCAGCTTGTCGAGGCCAGCACCGGACGGCTGCTCGGCACGGTCGACGCCGGTCGCGCGCATGCCGCCGTCCATGACGGTGCCGTCTACGTCCATCAGGGCGACACGTACATCGTCGAGCGGCTCGACCTGGACGACCATGTCGCTTTCGTCCGTCCCGAAACCGTGGACTACACGACAACAGCCCGCGACGTGACCGACCTGCGAATCCTGGCCGTCGACCGCCAGGTCGACTGGGGCGAGGCGCGGCTGAGCTTCGGCAGCGTGGAGGTATCCAGCCAGGTCGTGGCGTACCTCAAGCGCAGGCTCGGCTCGGGTGAGGTCTTGGGTGAAGAGGCGTTGGACCTGCCACCGCGCCGGCTGCGCACCAAGGCGGTCTGGTGGACGCTGCCCGACGCGTTGCTGCCGGTATCCGAGGCCGATGCCCCCGGTGCCGCGCACGCCGCAGAGCATGCAGCGATCGGGTTGCTGCCGTTGTTCGCCACGTGCGACCGCTGGGACATCGGCGGGTTGTCGACGGCCCGGCACCCGGATACCGGGCTGCTGACCGTATTCGTCCATGATGGCCACGCCGGCGGCGCCGGATTCGCCGAACGGGGCTTCCAGGCGGCCGCACCGTGGCTGCGGGCGACGCTCGAGACGATCGCGTCGTGCCCGTGTCCGTCCGGGTGCCCGTCGTGCGTGCAGTCCCCGAAGTGCGGCAACGGCAACGACCCGCTCGACAAGTCCGGGGCCGTGCGGCTGCTGGAGGTTCTGCTCGCCGCGGCGCCTGCCGATTTTCGATAACTAACACGCCGGAAGGATCACGTTGGACCCCGCCGATGCACCAACCTGCGTAAAGTCACACTCATGCTGGCGCTAGCGCTCGTGCTGCTCGTCCTCGTGGCGATGCTGGTCCTGGCATCGTTCGTCGGCAGCAGCGAAGAAGTCGTGGTCGAGTTCCTCAACGTCACCATCACGACGTCGGTTGGCGGCGTGTTCGTCGCCGGCTTCGTCGCCGGGCTGATCGCGCTTGCCTCGCTCTATTCGATCCGGACCTCGGTACGACGAATCCAGAAGCGACGCAGCGAAGTCCGTGAGCTCCGCTGGCAGGCTGAACAGGCTGCGCCGGCCCGCGCCGAGACAAGTCGCGAACCTGCCGCCGCAACGGACCGCGACCGCCGAGCCGACACCGAGTCGACCACCAGTGGGTCCGGCGCCACCGGCGCACCGGACGAACCGGCCGGTGCCCGAGGGGGCGATGAACCGCCAGGGCACAGCACGGACGCCGACTCTCCTCCGCAATCCGATACCCATCGACCCTGACAGCAGCACCGGCGGCCAAGCTCGCCGGTCGGAGCAACGGAGTGCGAGCCGGCTCGGCAGCATTCCCGCACCGGCGCTCGTACTGGTCGGCATCGGTTCGGTCCCGCTCGGAGCAGGTCTGGCCAAGACGGTCTTCGACCAGATGCCGCCGAGCGCGATGGTGATGATGCGGCTCGCCACCTCTGCAGTGGTGTTGACGATCATCGGCCGCCGATTGCTGCGCGGCTTGTGGCGGCGGCACCCACTAGCGGATTTGCTGCTCGTGGTCGCCTTCGGCCTAACACTCGCGGTGATGAACTTCGCGATCTACGAGTCGTTTGCCCGCATACCACTGGGCATTGCCGTCATGATCGAATTTCTCGGCCCGCTCGGCGTTGCGGTCGCCTTCTCCCGCCGCCCGCTGGACCTGGCGTGGGTAGCGCTGGCGGCCACCGGTGTCGTGCTGCTCGTCAGGAACGACGGGTCGGGTCGGGTCACGATCGCGGGTGTGGCGTTCGCGCTGCTCGCTGCCGCCGGGTGGGCGGCCTACATCTTGCTGAGCTCGGCGATCGGCCGCCGCTTTCCTGGTTCATCGGGATTGGCGCTCGCCAGTGTCGTGGGTGCGGTGATCATGCTGCCGGTCGGCATCGGTTCGGGTGGCTCGGCGCTGCTGCGTCCGGAGTTGCTGGCGATCGGAGTCATCGTCGGGCTGCTCTCCTCGGTCATCCCGTACACGTTCGAACTGGAGGCTCTGCGCCGCATGCGAGCTCAGGTGTTCGGCATCCTGATGAGCCTGGAGCCGGCCGCCGCCGCCCTCGTCGGCCTCGTCCTGCTCGGCGAGGTGTTGGCGGCGCGCGAGTGGGCAGCCATCGGCTGCGTGATCGTCGCGTGCGTCGGGGCGACGCGGACCCAGCCAACACCACCCGAGGTGCCCGAGGGCTGATCCGATCCAGTGACTGTGACCTCTGGGCGCCCGCAGTGCAGCAGGGCAGTCCACTGCGGGCACGCATCCAGAAACCCCAGCCGTCACAGCGGCACGACGCTCGCCGGATCTTGTGGCACGCCGTTCATGCGCACTTCGAAATGCAGGTGCGGCCCGGTCGCGTTGCCGGTGGCGCCTACGGTGCCTATCTGGTGACCTGCACCGACCTCGTCGTCGGCAGCGACGTCGACAGAACTCAGGTGCGCGTAGTACGTCGTCACGCCGCCGTGATCGATGACGACGAGGTTGCCGTACGGACCGGCCCGGCCGGCCTCGATCACTCGGCCGGCAGCGGCCGCGACGACGGGCGTACCCAGCGGCGCGGCGAAATCGAGCCCGGTGTGGCGGCCGGAGACCCAGTGCGTCCCGGCCTCGCCGAACCGCGCCGTCAGGCGGAACGGTCCGGCGACCGGTAACGACCAATCATTGGCAGCCACCACACCGACGCGGACCTGCGGCGGCACTCCGGCTCGGGCCCGGCGTACCGGATCGGTCAGCCACCGCAGCGGGCCGGTGATGGGTGCAGAGGCGGCGACGTCCACCTCACCACCCTCGACGTTGCACTCCCGAAGGGTCGCGCCGTTGGCGCGGCTCACTCGCTCGGCGGCGCCACATGGATGCTGGCCGGCTGGGCGGACCAGCGCCCCGGCGGCCGCGAGCGCTGCCAGGTCGGCCGCTGCTGCGGCCCGGTGACGGGCCGCGATCCCAGAGCCGAGCGTGGCCGCGACAAGCGACCCGACCACGATCATCATCGTCGCCGCCAGTACGAGGACAGAGCCGGCGCCGCGCTCGCGCCGCATCACGACGACTCCTCGACGGCGACGGATTCGGCACTCACCGTCGGCGCCGGTAGCCGGTCGGCGAACGGGACCGGCGGCCTTACCTCCACGGCCACTTCGACGACCACCAGCCCGTCGCGCTCGGTCACCTCGACCACCGCCCCAGTCGGGGCGACGGCCTCGGCGACCTGGCGAACCACCGCCGGATCGTCACCCCGCGCCGCCGCACGTGCCGCCTCACGGGCTGCGTCCGCGCATCGCAACTGCATGAGACCTAGCGACAGCGTCCACAATGCGGCGATCACCACGAGAACGAGAGCGGGTAACGCGGCCGCGATCTCGGCGGTCACGGCGCCCCTGTCAGCGGCGCCACCACTGGGCTTGGCGGAAGCGGCACTGCGGCCGGGCGGAGATCCGCGCGCCGTGCGCCGGCGGGGAAACCCCCGCCGGCGCAGCGTCTTCATTGTCATCCGAGGATTCCGAAGGCCTTGCGCGCCAGGTCGGTCAGGAACCCGAGGATGCTGTCGTTCTCGACGAGCTTGTAAAGAACTCCGGCAATGCCGCAGGCCGCGACGGTGCCGACGGCGTACTCGGCGGTCGCCATCCCGCGCTCGCTCGTCCGGCGCAGCGAAGCTGCGATCTTGGACATCGAACCTCCTCACCCGGCGGTCCGGCCGGTGCGGGGGCCGCGGGTTCCGCGGCGCCACCACCAGGCTCTTGGCTGGCCGAGCCCGACCCGAAGATCGTTCGGGATCTGTGGAAACCACACCCGCACCTCGGGTGGCTGTGGATATCCGGGCCTTCAGGGCAGCAGCGGCATCCCGAGCGTCGCGACCAGTGGAACGATGCCGACGAGCACGAACGCCGGGAGGAAGCACAGCCCGAGCGGCGCGGCCGCCTTGGCCCCGACCGACCGGGCCCGCGCCTCGGCCACCCATCGGGCGGAGTCGCGTGCGTCAAGGGCTACCCGCAGCAGAACCGGCACAGGCGACACACCTCGGGCGGCCGAGCGGAGCATGGCCCGGCCGATAGGCCGAGAAGCAGGATCGTCGAGCAGTCCGGCCCACGCACTGCGCGGGTCTGCGCCCACGCGAGTGGCCGCCGCTGCGACGCTGCGGCCATCGCCCAGCGGCCCGCCTATCGTTCGGCCCACCACTTCGGCGGCCCGGTCGGGTGGTGCCCCCGACCCGACCGCAGCAGCGAGGAGTTCTGCCGCCAGCGGCACGGCCGCGGTGACGTGCTGCCGTCGCCGGACCACC
>DATHUM010000185.1:0-1755 GCA_035462225.1 Jiangellaceae bacterium
GTCGTCCCACTCCTGCATGATCGGCGCGGGTTGTCGGTGGCGGTCCGTACGGTTGCCGCCATGGCGAAGGCAGCGACGGTCTACCGGTGTAGTGAGTGTGGCTGGTCCACCGGCAAGTGGGCGGGCCGGTGCGGCGAATGCCAGGCCTGGGGCACCGTCGAGGAAGCCGGATCCACGGCTCGCCGCGCGGTGGCGCCCGGGCCGGTCTCTGAGATGGCCCGGCCGATCGGAGCCGTCGAGCTCGCCGCGGCCCGCTCCCGACCAACCGGCGTCGAGGAGTTCGATCGCGCGCTCGGTGGCGGGCTGGTCCAGGGTGCGGTCATCCTGCTCGCCGGCGAGCCGGGCGTCGGCAAGTCCACCTTGCTGCTCGAGGTCGCCGCACGCTGGGCGGCCGAGGCCGGCCGCGCGCTCTTCGTCACCGGGGAAGAGTCCGCAGCGCAGGTTCGGCTTCGTGCCGAGCGCACGGGGGCGCTCGCCGACGAGCTGTTCCTCGCCGCCGAAACCGATCTTGCGGCCGTGCTCAGCCATATCGATCAGGTCCGGCCGACGCTCCTGGTGCTCGACTCCGTGCAGACGGTCACCAACTCGGGCGTCGATGGCGCCGCCGGAGGCGTCAGTCAGGTTCGTGAGGTCGCCAATGCGATGATCCGGGCGGCCAAGGAGCGCGGCATGGCCACGATCCTGGTCGGGCACGTCACCAAGGACGGTTCGATCGCGGGGCCCCGCGTCCTGGAGCACCTCGTCGACGTCGTGCTCCAGTTCGAGGGCGACCGGCATTCCCGTCTGCGCATGGTCCGGGCGGTGAAGAACCGGTATGGCCCGGCGGACGAAGTCGGGTGCTTCGACCTGTCGGATCAGGGCATCGTGTCGCTAGCCGACCCGACCGGACTGTTCCTGTCCCGGCATGCCGACGTCGTCCCCGGCACGTGCGTCACCGTGACGCTCGAGGGCCGGCGGCCGCTACTTGCTGAAGTGCAATCGCTCGTCGGCAAATCGTCGCTGGCCACACCCCGCCGCGCCACGAGCGGCCTCGATTCGTCACGCGTCGCCATGGTGCTCGCCGTGCTGGAGCGCCGCGGCCGGATTCAGCTCGGCTCGGCCGACGTCTACGCGGCGACGGTGGGCGGAGCCCGGTTGGCGGAACCGGCTGGTGACCTACCCTTGCTGCTCGCCGTGGCCAGCGCGGCCCGCGACGTGCCGATAGCGGCGGGCACGGTCGCCATCGGCGAGGTCGGCCTGGCCGGTGAAATCCGCCGCGTCACGGGCATTCAACGGCGCCTTGCCGAGGCCGAACGGATGGGCTTCTCGCGCGCGCTCGTGCCGCCCGACCCAGGCCCGGTTCCACGCGGCATCCGGGCCGTCGAGGTACATGATGTCGCGACCGCTCTCTCCGCATCCGAACGACCGCTGGTATCAGTGCGATAAACACCCGATTGCGATCGTGATCAGTTGGGTAGATCCGGGTGGATGGTGCGCGTAATGTTCGATCATGGAGTGGTGTGACATGTACTTAGTGGCACCCTTCTCCAGGATGAGACCTCAGGCCCGTAGACTGTCGCCGAGCATCTACGAACAGTCATGGCGGGGGTCACGTTCTAGTGGGTGAGCGCGGCAAAGCTGAGGCCAAACTTCGCCTCGCGTTGGCGGCGGTAGCGCCGGGTACCGCCCTGCGCGAAGGTCTGGAGCGGATCCTGCGTGGGCGCACTGGCGCCTTGGTGGTTCTCGGGTACGACCGCACGGTGGAGTCGATCTGTA
>DATHUM010000186.1:0-2746 GCA_035462225.1 Jiangellaceae bacterium
CGCCGGCCCAGCCTCGGGGCCGCATTGCCTGGGCCGGCGCACGCCTACCGGTGATGAGTCAGCAGGTCCCGCGCCAGCGTGCGGGCCGCGTCGGCGAGTTCGGCCGGCGAGACGACGAAGGCGTCCGGCCCGGCGGCGATCAGTAGTAAGCCGAGCCGCTGCTCGACCGGCCGCAGCAACTGCGCGCGTAGCTTCACCGAGTCCTCGTCCTCGGCAAGCAGTAGGGCGGACTCCGCGTACAGCTCTACTGCCCAGCGCGCGCCTTGCGGCACGACGACCTCCACCGCCTGGAGCCGCCGGTTCGCAGCGATCCGCTCGTCGGCATCGTCCGGCCGCGAGAACGTCTCGTCCAGGACCTCCAGCTGCCGGATGCCCGAGACCAGATAGGTCCGGACCGCACCGTCTCGACCGGCTACCGCCGCATCCACCTCCCAGCCGCGCCTGGTGTGCAGCACCTGGTACGGCTCGACGACCCGCTCGACCACGCCCGGGTACCAGGCTCGGGCGTACACGATGCGGACCCGCCGGCAGTCTCGGGCCGCCTGGCGCATCTTGCGGACCTGGTCGCCGAGCCATCGCGGCCCGCCGCTGTCGAACCCGTCGAGCACGCTGTCGGCAAGCTTCGCGAGCGCCGACTCGAGTACGTCGTTGTCCGGTTCCTGGGCGAGCAAGTCGTGTCCCGCCCGCGACACCACGGTCAGCTCGCCCAGCGATAGGAACTTCGCCCCCACGTCCACTCCGGTTCGCAGGTCTCGGAGCCGGACGTATGCGGCGCTGCCGAAATCGAGGTCATCGTCGTCGTCCGTGGGGGCCGGGCCGGCGGCGAACTCGATCATCGGCTCGCGGTACGCCCCGCTCAGTCCGGGCGGGACGTCCGCCCGGTAATAGGCCCGGATCTCCTCACGGAGTTCGTCCTCGGTGGTCCCGAGTTGGGCGGCCAGCTCCGACAACCGCATCCCGGCCGGATGCATGGCAAGGATCGGTATCGCCTGGGCGACCCGCGCGAACCTCGTCACGTATTGCGGGGTGGTCATTTCTGCTCCGCCAGCCGGGTCAGCTCGTCGACGAGCTCATTTCGGACATCCCCCGGCCCGAGAACCCGAACTCGCGTCCCGAGCGCGTAGATGCGGGTCCGGAACGCGGAGCGGTTCGTCACGCGCACCGTGAGCACCGCCCGCTCCCCATCCGTACGCTCCCCTGTCACGGGGTGGAGGGCGAGTTTCACCTGCTCGACGAATTCCGGCACCGTCTCGACCTCGACGTCGGTCGGTGGATCGACGTTCCACGTCGCTGGGTCGAGCGATGTGGGGGCGTTCTCCTCACCGGGACGCGCGCTCCCCGGCCGGTCCAGCACGAGGTTCCGCATCCGGTCCACGACGAAGAACTTCTCGGCGCGGCTCGCTTCCTCCCAGCCGACGAGGTACCACCCGGACGGCCCCGGCTGGACGACCCTCGGATGTACTGTGCGGGGCCGTCCCTTGTACATGAACTGCACCACCTGCCGCTGAGCCGCGGCGACCAGGCACAGCGGCAGCCGCGTGTCGTGCGCGGGCTTCGGTTCGATTCTGGCGTGAACCGCCGGGTGCTCGGGTGGGCCGGCATCGGTGCCGACGTAATCGGCGAACTCATCGACGCCGGCGAGCCGCCCGACCCGGGACAGCTCCGCTTGCTCGGCGGGAGTCAGCTCGACACGCAGCCGGATGTCGCGGGCATGCAGCACGTAGCGGCCTTCAGTGCCCGCGCCGGCGACGTTCTGGATATCCCATCCGGACTGGTTGAGGTAGGTGATGTCCTTTGTCAGCATCCGGCGCTGGCTGTCCGGCGAAGCACCGCCGTACCCAGCGACCTCCAGCAGGCGCTCCTGGGTGGTGCCCGCCTTTCCGGCACCTTCGAGCACGGCGAGTATGCGTACGAGTCGTTCGATCGGACCCAACTGATCGCGTCCGCCCCTGGACACAGTCCTCCCTTGTAGTGGCTCCGGGCGGCCTACCGTGCCGATGATCGACCTCATCGGCGGGTTTGTCCAGACCCTGGCAGACCCCTTCAGCGCTTGACGCGCGGAGTTCACGCCGATCCGCCGCCCCGAAATTGATGTGAGGGGGTTTCGGGCGGGGCGATTCAACCCGTAGTGGCATCCTGCGCGGAGCATCCGGCTTCGCGGGGGCGATGCCCAGATCAAGGAGAACTGCATGCGTAAGCGATGGATCGTTCTTGTGCTGAGTCTCGTCATCACCACTACCTTCGCCGGTACATCGGCAATGGCGCATCATCCTGAGGAGGAAGGCCAGTACTCCGGCGTCATATCCCAGCAGTGGACCGAATTCGAGTCGGTCGCCCAGAATGCATCAGCAGGCAGTAATGCCCCGCTGAGCTTCGCACCTTGTGTCGGAGGAATGGCCGCCGACACGTTCCCGTGCGACGGTGTCGATCTGATGAGCTTCATCCCGCACGGTGAACTTGGCACGACGTTCGCCAACGACATCTGGGGCTGGACCGACCCGCTGACCAAGCGCGACTACGCCCTGATGGGCGCCGGTGAAGGCACTGTATTCGTGGACATCACCGACCCGAAGCGTCCCGACGTCCTGGGCATCCTGCCGACCCACACCAGCGACAATTTCTTCTGGCGCGACATCAAGGTCTACGCCGATCACGCGTTCATCGTGTCCGAGGACAACGCCCACGGGATGCAGGTGTTCGACCTGACCCAACTTCGCGACTGGGACGGCACCTACACCACCTACTC
>DATHUM010000187.1:0-8850 GCA_035462225.1 Jiangellaceae bacterium
ATCTTGGCCTCCTGCTCGCGGACCCGCTGCTCTGCTTCGGCCAACCGCTGGGCCGCTCGAGCGTCTTCGGCCTTCGCCGCGGCGAGCTCACCCTGAGCCCTGGCGAGCTCGGCCTGCGCCTGCGCCAGCGCGTTCTCGGCGGCGGCCAACGCCTGCTCCGCCGCCGGCAGTTGCCGCTCGGTCTCCTGGAAGTCCTTGGTGGCTTGGTCGAGTTCCTGGGTGGATTGGTTGAGCTCGGCCTTGGCGTCCTCGAGCTGACGCTCGATGTCGCGCTTTCGATCCTCGGGATCGGATGCGCTCGCTGTGGTGAACGCGGTCAGCACGATGGTGACCGCGCACAGGGCCGCCACCAGCCACGACCATCGCCTAGTCACAGAAGTCACGCATGCCCCTTTGTCACCACCAATGGACAGGACGATACACCTGTCACGCAAGTCGTGGTAGCGCTGATCATGCAAGAACGGGACGTGCGACACGCCGGTTTGCCTTGCTGAACTACATCAATCCAGGAAAAAAGCGGCGTGTCGCACGTCCCGTTCTTGCATGATCAGCGCCGTTGGGGGTTAGACGCGGAGGTAGCGGCGCAACGTGAAGAACGCTGCGACGGCTGACATCAGTACACCGGCGACCAGCAGCCACGGCATGATCGCCAGAATCTCCGGCCATCCCACCCAGGCGTCGATGAATCGGAACGAGGGCGCCATCCCTCGATCGATGAAGAACACTTTGATCATCGCCACGCCGCCGCACGCGACGACCGCGCCGATGAGACCCGCGATGGCGGCTTCGAGGATGAACGGCAGCTGGATGTAGAAGTTGGACGCGCCGACCAGCCGCATGATGCCGGTTTCGCGCCGGCGGCTGAACGCGGCCAGCCGGATCGTGTTCGTGATCAGCAGCACCGCCGCGACAAGCAGCGTTGCGGCCACGATGACCGCTCCCCACTGAACCCGGTTGATGGCGCGGAAGATCGGCTCGAGGACCTCGCGCTGGTCCTGGACCTGGTGGACGCCCGGCAGCCCGGCGACCGCGGACACCACGCCCTCGAACCGCTCGGGGTCCTTCAGCTCGACCCGGAACGACTCCTGGAGCTGATCAGGCGTGATGCTCTCGGCGATGTCGTCGGCGAACTGCTGCTTGAAGTGCTCGTACGCCTGCTCCTGGTTCTCGAAATGGACGGTCTGAACCTCCGGATGGGCGGTCAGCACCTGCTCGACTTCGGCCTTCTGCTCGTCGGTGACCATGCCGTCGGCGCACCGCTCGCCACGGTCGTACTCGTTGCACATGAAGACCGAGATCTGGACCTTGTCGTACCAGTAACCCTTCATTGTTTCGGCCTGAGCACGCAGCATCATGCCCGTGCCCAAGAAGGCCATCGAGATCGCGACCGTGATGATGACCGCGAGGGTCATGGTCAAGTTGCGACGCAGGCCGGTGCCGATCTCGGAGAAGATGTACTGAAGACGCATGGCTGGTGAGCAGATCCTCGAGCGTTGGGATTGGGACGAGCTATCGCGCGTAGCCGTAGACGCCGCGGGACTGGTCGCGGACCAGGTGCCCCTGGTCGAGTTCGATGACCCGCTTGCGCATCTGGTCGACGATGGACTGATCGTGGGTGGCCATGACCACTGTCGTGCCGGTCCGGTTGATCCGGTCGAGCAGCTTCATGATCCCGACGCTGGTCGCGGGATCGAGGTTTCCCGTCGGCTCATCGGCCAGCAGGATCAGGGGTCGGTTCACAAACGCCCTGGCGACGGCGACCCGCTGTTGCTCGCCGCCGGAGAGCTGGTCAGGCAGCCGGTCCTCTTTGCCCCCGAGCCCGACGAGTTCGATGACGGCCGGGACGTCGCGGTGGATCTGCCGTCGCGACTTGCCGATGACCTGCAGCGCGAAGGCGATGTTCTCGAACACCGTCTTGTTGGGGAGCAGGCGGAAGTCCTGGAACACCGTGCCGATGCGGCGGCGCAGCTGCGGGACCTTCCAGTTCGACAGCCGGTGCAAGTCCTTGCCCGCGACCCGGATCCGGCCAGAGGTGGGCCGCTCCTCCTTGAGCACCAGGCGCAGGAACGTCGACTTGCCCGAGCCCGACGGGCCGACGAGGAAGACGAACTCGCCCTTTTCGACCTCGAGAGTGAGGTCGTGCAGGGCGGCGTTGTTCTGGTTCGGGTAGAGCTTTGTGACGTTGTCGAATCGAATCACGATGCCTCGCCAGTCGGAACCTCGTCCGCTACGGCACGTCGACGCACCATAGCCAGCGTGAGTCTACGACGCTCCGCCGCTTCAACCTAGCCAGGCGCGGCGTCCCACCCACGTTGATCATGGGCAATCCGTCGGATCGGAGTACTGAAACCCCGGATTGCCGATGATCAACCGGGTGGGGTGGGTTCGTAGCCTTGCGTGCCGTTATGCGCTTGCGGTCTCGTGGTTGCGCCGCCAGCGGATCGCGGATTCGAGGAACTCGTCGATGTCGCCGTCGAGAACGGCCTGCGGGTTGCCGACCTCGTGCTCGGTCCGCAGGTCCTTGACCATCTGGTACGGGTGGAGGACGTATGACCGCATCTGGTTGCCCCACGACGAGCCGGCGTCACCCTTGAGGGCGTCCATCGCGGCCCGTTCCTCCTGCCGCTTGCGCTCGAGCAGCTTGGCTTGCAGGACGCGCATCGCCGAAGCCTTGTTCTGCAGCTGCGACTTCTCGTTCTGGCAGGACACCACGATGCCGGTCGGCAGGTGCGTGATGCGCACCGCCGAGTCGGTCGTGTTCACGCTCTGCCCGCCGGGCCCGGACGAGCGGAAGACGTCGATGCGAAGATCATTAGGGCTGATCTCGACTTCGGCTTCCTCTTCGACCTCCGGCAGGACGAGGACACCGGCGGCAGAGGTGTGGATTCGGCCCTGGCTCTCGGTGACGGGGACGCGCTGCACCCGGTGGACGCCGCCTTCGTACTTGAGCCGCGCGTACGGTGCCGTGCCCGGCTCCGCGGTGCCACGGGCCTTGACGGCGACCGCGACGTCCTTGTAGCCACCGAGGTCGGATTCCTCGGCTTCGAGGATCTCGGTCTTCCATCCGGTGCGCTCGGCGTACCGCAGGTACATCCGCAGCAGGTCACCGGCGAAAAGTGCGGATTCCTCGCCACCGGCGCCGGCCTTGATCTCGAGGATGACATCACGGTCGTCGTTGGGATCGCGCGGCAGCAGCAGCGTCTGCAACTCGGCTTCGAGCACGGCCTGCCGCTCGGCGAGCTGATCGGCTTCCGCGCCGAATGCCGGATCGTCCACGGCGAGTTCGAGGGCCGCATCGCGGTCCCCGCTCACGCGGCGCCATTCGTTGTAGGCGCGGACGATCGGGCCGAGCTCTGCGTATCGGCGGCCCAGCTTGCGCGCTCGCGCGGTGTCGCCATGGATCGCGGGGTCGGCGAGGCGGCGTTCGAGCTCAGCGTGCTCGGCCACCAGGTCGGGTATCCGCTCGAACATCCGACCTCCCTTCAGAAACGATCACGCGATCGGTCGATCCGTGCTCGGGGCTTGGGCACCGGGCCCAGAAACCGGGCGAGGGGCCGGACGCACGACTAGAAAGTCGCGTCCGACCCCTCGACAAGACAGCTACTTGGCCCCGGCCTTCTTCTTGCCGTAGCGGGACTCGAACCGGGCCACGCGGCCGCCGGTGTCGAGAATCTTCTGCTTGCCCGTGTAGAACGGGTGGCAGTTCGAGCAGACGTCGGCGTGAATGACGCCGTTCTGCGCCGTACTGCGCGTGGTGAACGTGTTGCCACAGGTACAGGTGACCGTGGTCTCCACGTACGCGGGGTGAATGTCTGGCTTCATGAGGAGTACTCCATCGAGTTCTGGGCCGCCGGGTCGAACAGGCGGGCGTGCCTGATTCGTGAACCGGGACCGTACCGGGAAACCGGAACCGAGTATCGATTATTCCAGCGAAGGCCGCTCCTGGCCAAACCCTGGCTGACAGGTCAGTCCTCGTCCCTGCCGCCAAGGGTCGGAGTGGTCTGCTGGACCTGGCGGAGGAACTCGATGTTGCTCTTGGTGTTCTTCAGCCGGTCCATGAGCAGCTCGATCGCCTGCTGCGGGTCGAGCGCGGACAGCACCCGGCGCAGCTGCCACATGACCGCCAGCTCCTCGCGGGAGACCAGGATCTCCTCGCGGCGGGTGCCGGACGCGTCCACGTCGATCGCCGGGAACAGCCGCTTGTCCGCCAGGTCGCGGCGTAGCCGGATCTCGGCGTTACCGGTGCCCTTGAACTCCTCGAAGATGACCTCGTCCATCCGCGACCCGGTCTCGACCAGGGCCGTGGCGAGGATCGTCAGCGAGCCGCCGTGCTCGATGTTCCGGGCGGCACCGAAGAACTTCTTCGGCGGGTAGAGCGCTGACGAGTCGACACCGCCGGACATGATCCGGCCGCTGGCCGGAGCGGCGAGGTTGTACGCCCGCCCGAGCCGGGTGATGCCGTCCAGCAGGATCACCACGTCGTGACCTAGCTCGACGAGTCGCTTCGCCCGCTCGATTGCCAGCTCGGCGACCGTCGTGTGGTCGTCGGCGGGGCGGTCGAACGTCGAGGCGATCACCTCACCCTTGACCGACCGCTGGAAGTCCGTGACCTCCTCGGGACGCTCGTCGACGAGCACCACCATCAGGTGGGTCTCCGGGTTGTTCGCCGTAATCGCGTTGGCGATGGCCTGCATGAGCAACGTCTTGCCGGCCTTCGGTGGCGAGACGATGAGCCCGCGCTGCCCCTTGCCGATCGGGGCCACCAGATCGATGATCCGGGTGCTCAGGTTGCCGGCCTCTGTTTCCAGCCGTAGCCGGTCCTGCGGATAGAGCGGAGTCAGCTTGGCGAAGTCGGGACGGTGCTTGGCCGCCTCGGGGTCAGCGCCGTTGACTGTGTCGACCCGCACCAGAGCGTTGAACTTCTGCTGCTTCTCGCCCTCGCGCGGCTGCCGGACCACGCCGGTGATCGCGTCACCCTTGCGCAGGCCGTGCCGGCGCACCATCGCCAGCGACACGTAGACGTCGTTCGAACCGGGCAGGTAACCCGACGTCCGGACGAACGCGTAGTTGTCGAGGATGTCGAGGATTCCGGCGACTGGGATGAGGACGTCGTCCTCGGAGATCTGCGGCTCTTCGTAGCGTTCGCCCCGCGCCGTGCCGCCACCGCTGCGGCGCTGGCCGGTGCGGCGGTCGCGGCGGCGCCGGCGGTTGCCGCCTCTGCGGTCGTCATCGTCGTCGCGGCGGTCCTGCTGGTTTCGGCCGGCCTGGCGGTCGTCGTCGCCCTGCTGGTCGTCGTCGCCGGGCCGGACGTCGGTCCCCTGCCGGTCGTCGCCACCCTGCCGGTCGTCGCGACGCTCGTGCTGGTTCCGGCCGACCTGGCGATCGTCGCCACCCTGCCGGTCGCGGTCGCCACGCCGGTCGCCGTCGGCGCCCGGGCGGTCACCGTGCTGGTCGTCGCCACGGGCGCCGCGCTGCTGACGGGCACCTCCCTGACGCACGCCACGCGGCCGCTCGCCGGCGGACTCGTCGCGAACCGGCCGATCAGTATGCAGCCGGGGTTCTGCGGCGGTGGTCTCGGAACGCTCTACGTCCTGCGCGGCGGCCAGGACAGTCGCCCGTTGCTCGCGCTCGGCAGCAGCCGCTAGCGGCTCGAGCCGCTGCTGATCGGACAGGCTCACCGCGGGACCTGTGCGCATGGCCGGCCCGTCAGCGGACCCGCTCTCCGAGGGAGCGCCGCCACCCTGCGCCGCTTTGATCGCGTCGATCAACTGGCCCTTGCGCATGCGGCCGGTACCCCTGATGCCCAGGCCAGCGGCAAGCTGCTGTAGCTCGGCGAGCACCATGCCGTTCAGCCCCGGAGCGCGGCGACGCCGCGCCGACGCGGGCTGCTCGTTCTGGGGGGCCTCGGCAGCATCGGCGGTGAGCCGTTCTGCCGAGGGCTCGGATGCTCCGAAGAGATCAGTGTTAGTCACTCAGGGTCCTTCCCCTGGACCGGCGCCGGCGAGAGAGCCGGCGCGTTGATCACCCCGGGGGCCGAACCCCCGGATCTGGGACGCACCTACCGCTGAGGGCTGGTTGTCCGCCGGGTACGGCATGCCGAACTCGACGAGACATAGGAATCCATGGCTGATGCGGTGAACCCGCTCCATGGGACAAACCACCAACCCAGAGGGCGTCGGTGCAGTTGCGAGTTTAGCACGGCTGGACTCAACCTGAGCTAGCCACCACGCGCAACCATTTCGTAACGGTCTGCGCCATCTGACCGCGTTGTGACCGCACCCCGCCTTTCTACCGGTAGGTCCAGCACCTGCCAACCCGGCACGTCACCGATCCGCTGGTCGGCAACGGTGAGCGCGAGCACGGACGGCCCCGCCCCGGACACCACTGCTGCGACACCCCGTCCGCGAAGATCCTTCACCAAAGCCAGCGTTTCGGGCATCGCTGGTGCCCGGTACGGCTGGTGCAACTCGTCCTCGGTCGCGTCGAGAAGCAGGTCGGGCCGCCGGGTCAGCGCCTCGACGAGCAGAGCAGCCCGGCCCGCGTTTCGCGCCGCAGCGGCATGCGGGACCGACGCCGGCAGCAAACCCCGCGCCGCCTCTGTCGACAGGGACTCTGCGGGAACGAAAACCACGGGTCGCACGTCGGGGTGGACGTCCAGCGCGACGGCCATCGCCTTGCCGCTCGAGAACCAGGCGATCGTCAGTCCGCCGAGCAGGCACGGCGCGACGTTGTCCGGGTGTCCTTCGAGTTCGGCGGCCAAGGCGAGCGCGGCCCCCGCGTCGTCCGGGGCTCCCGCCAGCGCCCGCGCCGCGAGCACACCGGCGACGATGGCCGCCGCGGACGATCCCAGGCCGCGGCCATGCGGGATCGTGTTGGTGCAGCTGACCCGCAGTCCGGACGCATCAACGCCGAGCGAGGTGAATGCGGCCCGCATGGTCCGCACCACCAGATGGTTGCCGTCGAGCGGGACCTCACCGGCACCGACGCCGCTCACCAGCACCTCGATGCCGCCGTCGGTCAGTTCGGCCTCGACGACGTCGTGCAATTCGAGGGCCAGACCGAGCGCGTCGAAGCCGGGGCCGAGGTTGGCACTCGTCGCCGGGACGGTGACCCGCACGGAGCCGCTCATTTGAGTCCGAGTACCTCCGCGGCCGCCGACACGTCGGCCGGGATGACGTACGGGCGGATCTCGCCGTAGTGCGCGCTGGCGGTGTCGACGTCCTTCAGCCCGTGCCCGGTGACCGTGACGACGATCTGCTGCCCGCGCTCGACCCGCCCTGCCTGGGCGAGCTTGAGCAACCCCGCCACCCCGGCCGCCGACGCGGGTTCGACGAACAGGCCCTCGCGGCCGGACAGTTCCTGCTGCGCGGCGAGAATCTGCTCGTCGGAAACCGCCTCGATAAGTCCCTTCGATTCGGTCCGTGCCTCCTCGGCGAGGTGCCAGGAAGCCGGATTGCCGATCCGGATCGCGCTGGCGACGGTCTCGGGGTTGGCGACCGGCTCGCCCCTGACGATGGGCGCCGCGCCTTCGGCCTGAAAGCCCCACATCTGTGGAACACGTGTCGCCGGGCTGTGTCCTTGACCTGCCGCGTACTCGCGGTACCCCATCCAGTACGCCGAGATGTTGCCGGCATTGCCGACCGGCAGGACGTGAACGTCCGGCGCATCACCAAGGTCGTCGACGATCTCGAAGGCGGCGGTCTTCTGCCCGGCCAGCCGGTGCGGGTTGAGCGAGTTGACCAGCGCCACCGAATAGGCGTCGGCAAGCTCGCGGGCGAGCCGGAGGCAGTCGTCGAAGTTGCCGTCAACCGCGGCGATCACGCCGCCGTGGACGACCGCCTGGGCCAGCTTGGGCCCGGCGATCCTGCCGTTTGGAATCAGGACCACCGGAGTCATGCCCGCCCGAACCGCATACGCCGCCATCGACGCACTCGTGTTGCCCGTGGATGCGCAGACGACGGCCTTGACGCCCTCCTCGAGCGCCTTCGAGACCGCGACAGTCATGCCGCGGTCCTTGAACGACCCGGTGGGGTTGGATCCTTCGACCTTCAGGTGCACGTCGCAACCGGTGACCTCGGACAACCAGCGGCTCGGCAGCAGCGGCGTCCCACCCTCGCGCAGCGTGACCACCGGCGTCTGCGCGGTGACCGGCAACCGCTCGCGGTACTCCTCGATCACCCCTCGCCACAGGTGGGCCATCGGTCTACTCCCCTTCGACACGCATCACGGACAGCACATCACGTACGGAGTCCAGCTCGCGCAGCTTGGCCACCGTCGCAGCCAGCGCGCGGTCCGGTGCGATATGCGTGACGACCACCAGTTCGGCGTCGTCCGGACCGTGTACCCGCTGGCGCACCGTCTCGATCGAGACGCCATGGTCGGCGAAGACCGTGGCCACCGCCGCGAGCACACCCGGCCGATCGTCGACATCCAGGCTGATGTGGTACCGCGTCATCGTCTCGCCCATGGGACGAACCGGCCGGTCGGCGTACGATGACGCGCCCGGACCTAGCGAGCCGGCCAACCTGTTCCTGGCAACGGTCACCACGTCGCCGAGCACGGCGCTGGCTGTCGGCGTCCCGCCTGCGCCCGGACCGTAGAACATGACCTGCCCTGCCGCATCGCTCTCGACGAACACGGCGTTGTAGGCACCACGCACGCTCGCCAGCGGATGGGTGCGCGGAAGCATGGCCGGGTGGACTCTGGCTCCAACCGACCTCCCGTCCTCGGACAGCTCGCAGATGGCCAACAGCTTCACCACCGCACCCATGTCCCGAGCGCTGGCGACGTCGGCGGCGGTGACTTCGGAGATGCCTTCGCGGTGTACGTCGGCATTGGTCACGGAGGAGT